>JAIXVY010000173.1 GCA_027482505.1 Opitutaceae bacterium
CGCGTTGCGATTCTCATGATCGACGACGACCGCAAACTCTGCCGGCTCGTCTCCGACTACCTCACGCCGCTCGGCTTTGACGTCACCGCCGAGCACGACGGGGCCGCCGGCGCGCGGCGCGCCACCGAGCCCGGCGCGCCCTGGCAAGCGGTGATCCTCGACGTCATGCTGCCCGGCATGGACGGCTTCGAGGTGCTGCGGCGCATCCGCCGCGCCGGCGAGTTGCCCGTGCTCATGCTCACCGCGCGCGGCGACGAGACCGACCGCATCGTGGGCCTCGAGGTCGGCGCCGACGACTACCTGCCCAAGACCTTTTCCTCGCGCGAACTGCTCGCCCGCCTGCGCGCCGTGCTCCGCCGCGCGCCGCGCGGCGCATCCGCCGCCAAGCCCGCCTCCGCCCCGCCGGTCGAGATGGTGGTCGGCCCGCTGCGCGTGCGGCCCGAGGCTCGCCTCGCTCTGCTGTCCGACCAACCGCTTTCGCTCACGCCGGTCGAGTTCGACCTGCTCTGCGCCCTCGTCCGCGCCCAGGGCCGGGTGCGCACCCGCGAGGCCCTGCTCGATGAGATCCGCGACCGGCACTACGACGTGTTCGACCGCTCCATCGACGTCCACATTTCCGCGCTTCGCAAAAAACTCTGCGACGACGCGCGCCAGCCGCGCTTCATCCGCACCTTGCGCTCCGCAGGCTACATGCTCGTGGACCCCGCCTCGCCGCTCGCCTGAGTCCCGCCCGCCATGCGCCTGCCCCTCGCCCTCAAAGTCTCGTTTTGGCTGCTGCTGAATCTGCTGCTCCTCGCCGGCCTCGGCGGCGTGTGGCTGCTCAGCGCCGGCGGCGGGTTCACCTGGAACGCCCTCATCTCCGGTCCCATCGGGCGCAACGCCCAGGGCTTCGCCGAGGCGACTTTTGGCGACCTGCGAAACCTCCCGCGCCGCTCGTGGGACGAAACCCTGGAGCGCGTCGCCGCCGAGCAGGGCGTGAGCATCGCCGTGTATGGCGAGGGATTTCGTCTGCTCGCGGGCGACACCGGCGAGCCGCCGTCTCTTTTAAAGGAAAAATTCCCGACGACGGTTCGCCGGCCGCCGCCGGGCCCGGGCCCCGGCGGCTTCGACGGCCCTCCCGGCGGGCCGCGGACCGCGCCGCCCGCCCCGCGTGAATTGCGCGTCCTGCTGCGCGACTCGGATACGGGCGAGTTCTGGCTCGCCGTGCAGCTTGGCATGCCCGGCCGACCGCGGGAGGTGTTTGTGATTCGCGTGCCGGGCTTGTGGCGCCTGCTCGATTTTCTCGCTCTTGACGTGGGGCTCACGCTCGGCGGCACGGCCATCGCCGGCTCGGTGCTGCTCTGGCTGCCCTTCGTCCTCGCGCACTCGCGGGCGCTGCGGCGGCTGGGGCGCGCCACCGAGGCCATCGCCGGCGGCCGCTTCGACACCCGCGTGCCCGAGCGCGGTCGCGACGAGCTCGCCGCGCTCGGCGCCTCCATTAACCGCATGTCGGGTCGCCTCGAACGGCTGGTGGACGGGCAAAAGCGTTTTCTGGGCGACATCGCCCACGAGCTCGGTTCGCCGCTCGGGCGCATGCAGATGGGCGTGGGCATCCTGGAGGAGCGCGCGCCCGCCGAGCTGCAGGCCGCCGTCGCCGACGTGCGCGAGGAGGTCGGGCACATGTCGGACCTCGTCGCCGAACTGCTCGCCTTCACCCGCGCGGGTCTGCTGCCGCGCGAGGCGGTGCGCGCGCCGGTGGAACTCGCCCCGCTCGTGGCTCGGGCCGTCGCCCGCGAGGCCGCGGCCGACGCCGTGGCGGTCGAGGTGCCCGAAGGCCTGGCCGCGCTGGGCGACTCCGATCTGCTCACCCGCGCGGTGGCCAATCTGGTGCGCAACGCCATCCGCCACGCGGGTCGAGACGGCGGCATCGTGGTGCGCGCCCGGGCCGACGGCGACCGCGTGGAACTCGTGGTGGAGGACGGCGGGCCGGGCGTGCCGCCCGAGGCGCTCGCCCGCCTGGGCGAACCGTTTTTCCGGCCCGAGTCGGCGCGCGCCCGCGAGACCGGCGGCGCGGGTCTCGGCCTCGCCATCGTGCGCTCGGCGGTGGAGGCCTGCGGCGGCGCGGTCGCGTTCGCCAATCGCGAGCCTCGCGGCCTGCGGGTCACGCTGCGCCTCGCGCCGGCCGAGCTTAAGGGTTGATCCCCGGCGCAGGGCGCAGCACTTCGGAGTCCGTGACGACCGAGTGGAAACGCCTGTTGGAATACGCGCAAGCGGGCGCGCGCCGTCCCTTCGCGCTGGCCACCCTGGTGGCGCGGGAGGGTTCCAGCTATCGCCTGCCGGGCGCGCGGCTTTTGATCGACGCCGACGGCCGCCATGTGGGTTGCCTGAGCGGCGGCTGTCTGGAGGAGGGCGTCGCGCAGGTCGGCCTGCGCGTGTTGCGCGAAGGGGTGGGGGAGCGACTGCGTCTCGACACCCGTCCGCACTTTGGTTGCCCGGGCGTGCTGGATGTTTTCGTGGAGCCGCTCGCGGGCGATGTTCTACCTCAAATCGCCTCGGCCCTGGCGGAGCGCGCGCGGTGCTGGATTTCGACCCGTTACGATTCCTCGGTGGGCGGCGCCCCGCTCGGAACAACGGTGCGCCGCGTGGCTCCCGGCCCCGCCGAGGCGGGAGTGTGGAGCGATGAGCTGGGGCTCTTGCCGCGACTCGTCGTGGCCAGCGCCACGAGCGACGCCGACGTGCTTTGCGAGCTGGCGGCCTGGCTCGGCTGGGAGGTGCGGCGCGTGGTGCACTCCGCCGAGGCGCGCGGCGAGATCGCCGCGTCCGCCGGAGCGCGCGCCGAGCTTATCGAGCCGGAGCGTCTGCCCTCCGCGTTGCCGGCGGACGAGCGCACGGCGTGCGTGATCATGACGCACCACCTCGGGCGCGACCTGGCCTACCTGCGTCACGCCTTGGCGGCCCGCTACCCGTATGTCGGCCTGCTGGGCTCGCGTCGGCGCCGCGAGACCTTGCTGGGCGAACTGGGCGAGAGCGGCGTATTGGAGGACCCTTCCGTGGCCGAGCGTCTGCGCGCGCCGGTGGGCCTGGATCTGGGCGCGGAAGAACCGCGCGCGATCGCGTTGGCCATCGTGGCCGAGATCCAAGCCGCGTGGGGCGGCGGCGCGGGGCGACCTTTGCGCGAGCGTTTCGGGCCCCTGCATGCGCGCCCTGCCGCCGCGTCCGGCGCGGCCTAGCCCGATGAAGTGCGCCGCCGTCATTCTTGCCGCCGGCGCCGCCCGTCGCTGGGGCGGAGGCCCCAAGGCGCTCGCGCGGTGGCGGGGGCGACCCTTGATCGACCACGTGGCCGCGGTCGCGGTCGCGGCGGGCTGCGCGCCCGTGTATCGCGTGCTGGGTGCGCATCGGGCCGAAATCGAGGCGGGCTCCCCGGCGCAAGGCGTTCGCACGGTGTTCAACGCCGAGTGGGAGGCGGGGCTGGGAACCTCGATCGCCTGCGCGGCGCGTTCCCTGTTGCGCGATCCCGCCGCGGAGCGGTGCGACGGCCTGCTGATTTTGCTCTGCGACCAGCCCTTGGTCGACGCGGCTCTGCTGCGCGAGTTGATGGCGGAGCCCGGCAGGAGCGGTCGCGGGATCGTGTTTTCCGAGCACGGAGGCGGGGTGTCGGGGCCGCCGGCCTTCGTCGCGCGCCGGTATTGGGCCGAGTTGGCCGAACTGCGCGGCGACGCCGGCGCGCGCCATGTCGCCCGCGCCCACCCCGAAGACGTCGCCTTTGTCCCGGCGCCGAATGCGCGCGAGGATATGGACACGCCGGAAGACTACGAACGGCTTTTAAAGACGCCGGAAGCGAGCGACCCGTCTTGAAAGTCGCCGCGGGCGAGCCAGTGTGAGGCACGCTTTCACCCAATCCGCCATGCCTCTTGCCCTCAATGTAAACGGCGCGGTTTGTCCGCTGCCCGAAGACCTCGATCCATCCACTCCGCTGCTCTGGGTCTTGCGTGACACGCTAGGCTTGGTCGGCACCAAGTATGGCTGCGGCCAGGGTCTTTGCGGCGCCTGCACGGTTCATCTCAATGGCCAGCCCATGCGCTCCTGCGTGCTGCCGGTCGCGGCCGCGGCGGGTTCGCGCATCACCACCATCGAGGGGCTCGATCCCGCGGGCGCCCATCCGGTGCAAAAGGCCTGGTGCGAGCTCGACGTGCCCCAGTGCGGCTATTGCCAGGCGGGGCAGATCATGAGCGCGGCCGCGCTGCTGGCAAAGAACGCCGCGCCCGATGACGCCGCGATCGACGCGGCCATGGCGGGCAACCTCTGCCGCTGCGGCACCTACCTGCGCATTCGCGAGGGCATCAAACGCGCCTCCGCCCTCGCGGCGGGCGGAAAGGAGGCCGTTTCGTGAAAACCTCCTCCTCCCTTGGCCGCCGCCGCTTTTTGAAGCTCTCCGGACTGGCCGGAGCCGGGCTCGTGCTGGGTTCCTATCTTCGCTTCACCGGCGACGCCTTCGCCATCGAGGTGCGCGGGGCCGCCGAGGCCGCGCCGGCGGGTGCGCGTCTGGGCGCGTTCGTGCGCATCGCTCCGGACGGGCGTGTCTTCATCGCCGCCCACGTGCCCGAGATCGGCCAGGGCGTGCGCACCTCGCTGCCTATGATCGTGGCCGAGGAACTCGAGGTCGACTGGCGTTCCGTCACCGTCGAGCCGGTTCCCCTGGACCGCGCGTTCTCCCGCCAGTCGGCCGGGGGCAGCAACACCACGCCGGCCAACTTCCTGCCCCTGCGCCGCGCCGGCGCCACCGCGCGCGTGATGCTCGTCGAGGCCGCCGCGCGCACCTGGGGCGTGCCTGCCGCGGAATGCCGCGCCGAGTCGGGCGCGGTCGTGCACACGCCGACGGATCGCCGTCTGGGCTACGGTGAACTGGTCGCACTCGCCGCGACCCTGCCCACGCCTCCGGCCGAATCGGTTCCGCTCAAGGACCCGCGCGACTACAAGATCATCGGCCGTCGGATCGGCGGCGTCGACAATCCCTCCATCGTCACCGGGCGCCCGCTTTTCGGCATCGACCAGACGCTCCCCGGCTTGCTGCACGCGGTCTATGTGAAATGCCCCGTGTTTGGCGGCAAGGTCGTCTCGGCAGATCTCGACGCGGTCAAAAAACTGCCCGGCGTGGTCGACGCCTTCGTGATCGAGGGCACGCGCAACCTCAACGGCCTCATGCCCGGCGTCGCCATCGTGGCGAAGTCCACCTGGGCCGCCTTCCAGGCTCGTCGCTCCCTGACCGTGACTTGGGACGAGGGGCCGCGCGCGAACGACAGCTGGGACGGACTCGTGCGCGAGGCCCGCGAGGCGCTCGGCCGGCCCGGCCAGCAGACCCCGCGCAACGAGGGAGACGTGACCGTCGCCATCGCCGGCGCGGCCAAGACCGTCGAGGCGGAGTATGTGTATCCATTTCTTGGGCACACCAACCTGGAGCCGCAAAACTGCACCGCGCATTTCCGCGACGGCGCCCTGGAGCTGTGGGCGCCCACCCAGAATCCCGGAGGCGGCCAGCGCATGATCGCCGAGACGCTCGGCCTCGCGCCCGAAAAAATCCGCGTGAACATCACCCGCATCGGCGGCGGTTTCGGCCGGCGCCTGGAAAGCGATTTCATGGTCGAGGCCGCCGCCATCGCGATGAAAGTCGCCGCCCCGGTGAAGCTCGCCTGGACGCGCGAGGACGACATGCGCCACGACCACTACCGGCCGGGTGGCGTCCACCGCTTGCGCGGCGCGGTCGGCCAGGACGGCGCGCTGCTCGCATGGGATGCGCGCTTCGCCACTTTCGGCAACGTTTCCGGCCGGCCCGGCAGCGGCGCCGGCATCAGCGGAAACGAGTTCCCCGCCCACTTCCTGCGCGATTATCGCCAGGAGATGAGCGTCCTCGAGTGCGGCATTCCCATGGGCTACTGGCGCGCGCCTGGCAGCAGCACGCTGGCCTGGGTCACGCAGTGTTTCTTTGACGAACTGGCCCAAGCGGCCGGGGCCGATCCCTATCGTTACCGCCTCAAGCTGCTGGAGAACCCGCTCCAGCCCAAGCCGCCGCGCGGCGGCTTCGATCCCGGGCGCATGCGCGGCGTGCTCGTCGACGCCGCCGAGCGCGCCGGCTGGGACGGGCCTGCGCTGCCGCGGGGCAGGGGACGCGGCATCGCGTTCTACTTCAGCCATCGCGGCTACTTCGCCATCGTGGCCGAGGTCACCGTGAGTCCGGCCGGCGCGCTTACGGTCGACCGCGTGGTGGCCAGCGGCGACGTGGGCTCGCCCATCGTGAATCCGAGCGGTGCCGACAACCAGGTGGTGGGCTCGGTCGTCGACGGCCTGAGCGCCGCGTGGGTGCAGTCCGACGACGTGAAGGACGGCCGCGTGGTCGCGGGCAATTTCGACGCCCACCCGATCCTGCGCATGCCCGCCGCGCCCAAGGTCGTGGAGGTGCGGCTCATCCAGACCGACAACCCTCCGACCGGCCTCGGCGAGCCCGCCCTGCCTCCGCTCGCCCCGGCGGTGTGCAACGCCATCTTCGCCGCCACCGGCAAACGCGTGCGCAGCCTGCCCATCGCCAGCGTCGATTTGAGCTGGAGTTGAGCGACGGCGGCCGCGTCGCGGGACGGGAGATCTTTACACGAGCTTAATAAATCTCCCGTCCCGCCTTCATACGCGGCTAACGCGGCCGGTGTTAAATCGGGGGCATGAACTCCCCGCTTCCCGACGTCCGCCGCCATCGACTCCATTTTCTCCGCCGCGGGCAGGCCCGCTTTTCCGTCGCCTCCCTGCTCGGGGTGATGGCCTGCGTCGGCGCGTTGCGCGCCGAGGAGCGCATGCCCGAGCGGCGCCCCGCCCAGCGCGAGGGCCTCCAGGCCGACATGGGCGGCGGCCGGCCGGGGCCTTTCCAGTTTTTCGACACCGACCGCGATGGCGCGCTTTCCGCCGAGGAGATCGCCGCCGCGTCCGATCTGCTCCGCCGGCAGGACCGCGACGGCGATGGACGCCTGACCGGCGACGAGATGCGTCCCCGCCCGCCGCGCCCCCCGCGCGATGGCGGCCCCGGCCCGGAGGGCGAGATGCCTCCGCCGCGCCCCGACGATGACCGCCCCTGATCTTCCGCCATGAAAACCACGGCTCTTCTCGCCTTGCTCGTCTTGCCGGCCGTTCTGCGGGCCCAGCCCGCGCCTCCCCGTCCTCCGGGGGCCCAGCCTCCGCCCGCCGCGGTTTCTCCGGCGCCCGGCCAGCAAGGCGGCGCGCTCCCCGGTCTGACCGCCGCCCAGCGCGCCGTGTTTGCGAACGGTTTCGAGGCCTTTGCCCAGCGCGAGACCGTGGACAGCGGCCTGGGGCCGATTTTCAACGATGTTTCCTGCATCGCCTGCCACATCGCGCCGGCGCCGGGCGGCGGCAGTCGGCGGACCGTCACGCGCTTTGGTCGCACGACCAACGGGACGTTCAACCCGCTCGAGCATCTTGGCGGCTCCCTCTTGCAGGACCGGGCCATACGCCCGGACTTGCGCGAAACCATTCCCGCCGAGGCCAATGTCGTGGCGCGGCGTATCACCACGCCTCTCTTCGGCGCGGGCTTGATCGAGGCCATCCCCGACGCGGCCATCCGCGCGCTGGCCGCTACGCCCAACAAGCCCGATGGCGTGAAGGGCCGCGTCTCCACGGTGGTCGATCTCACGACCGGGACCGAGCGCGTCGGGCGCTTCGGCTGGAAGGCGCAGCAGGCCACTCTGCTGGCGTTTTCCGCCGACGCCTACGCCAACGAAATGGGTGTCACGAACCGCTTCTTCCGCGCGGACAACGCCCCCAACGGCGACCTGACGCGGCTTGATCGGGCCGACCGCATCTTGGATCCGGAGGACGAGGTCGATCCCGCCACGGGCAAGGCCGACATCGACCGGGCCGCCGACTACATGCGCCTGCTCGCGGCGCCGGCCCGCTCGGGTGCGACGGACTCGTCCGCGGTGCGTGCCGGCCAGTCCGTGTTCTCCGCCATCAGTTGCACGGCGTGCCACACGCCGCTCCTCCGCACCGGCGCCTCGTCGGTCGCGGCTCTCGCCAACCAGCCGGTGCCCCTCTACTCGGACCTCCTCTTGCACGACATGGGCTCGCTTGGCGACGGCATCGCCCAAGGCTCGGCAGGGCCGCGCGAGATGCGCACCGCGCCGCTATGGGGCCTGGGCCGGCGCAACGCCTATCTCCACGACGGGCGCGCCGTGACGCTGGACGCCGCCATCCGGGCGCACGATGGCGAAGGCGCGAAGGCCGCCGCTCGCTACGCCGCGCTGGGCGGCCCGCAGCAGCAGCAACTCATCGCTTTCCTGCGCTCGCTTTGAGCCCGCGCGATCCGCGGGCTTTCTCTGGCTTGCCACCGGCGTCTGGAATCGGGGTCATTAGCGCCCATGCGAATCTACTTCATGGGCATCTGCGGGACGGCGATGGGCAACGCCGCGCTTCTGGCGCGCGCGGCCGGGCACGAGGTGCTCGGGGCCGACACCGGCGTCTATCCGCCCATGAGCACCGTGCTCGCCGAATCGGGCATCTCGCTGCACGAGGGCTATGACGCCGCCCGCCTTGAAAAACTCGCCCCCGATCTGGTCGTCATCGGCAACGCCATGTCGCGCGGCAACCCCGAGGTCGAATGGCTGCTCGACACCCGAGCCCTGCGCTTCACCTCGCTCCCCGCGTTGTTGAACGAGACTATTCTCTCCACGCGCAAAAATATCGTCGTCTGCGGCACGCACGGCAAGACCACCACCACCGCGCTCGCCGCCTATATTCTCCGCGAAAACGGACGCGACCCCGGCTTCCTCATCGGCGGCGTGCCGCTCGATCCGCCGACCGGCAACCACCTCGGCGCCGCCGCCGATCCCTTCGTCATCGAGGGCGACGAATACGACAGCGCCTTTTTCGACAAGCGTTCCAAGTTCATCCACTACGCGCCCCACGTGGCGGTGTTGAACAACCTCGAGTTCGACCACGCCGACATCTTCCGCGACCTCGCCGACGTGCAGCGCACCTTCTCGCACCTAGCGCGCATCGTGCCGCGCAACGGCCACGTGGTCCTCAACGGCGACGACGACAACCTGCGCGCCCTCGGTCCTCTTCCCTGGACGCGCGTCACCCGCGTCGGTCTCGGCGAGGAAAACAATGTTCGTATCACGAACTTTGCCGAGGGCCCGGCCGGCGTGAAATTCTCCCTCGTCTGGGACGGCCAGCTCTGGGCCAACGTGTCGTGGGCCTTGCCCGGCATCTTCAATGTGCGCAACGCCGCCATGGCCGCGACCGCCGCCGCGCTCGCCCTTGGCGGACGCGACCGCATCTCGCTCGCCCCGCTTGCCCGTTTCCGCGGCGTGAAGCGCCGCCAGGAAAAGCTCGTGGACCGGACCGGCCTCGCCGTCATCGAGGACTTCGGGCACCACCCGACGGCCATCGCCGAGACGCTCTCCAGTCTGCGCAACCGCCACCCCGGCGCGCTGCTCACCGCGGTCTTCGAGCCGCGCAGCAACACCGCCCGCACCAAGACGCTCCAAGCCGGCTTCATGCGCGCCCTGTCGCTCGCCGACGAGGTGTTCATCGGCGCCGTCAATCGCGCGGACAAACTGAAGGAAACCGACCGTTTCGACGCCGAGGCCGTGGTGCAGCACCTGGAGACGCAAGGCGTGCACGCCGCCACCGCGCCGACCAACGCCGAGGTGCTGGAGAAACTGAAGACCGCCACGCTCACCGCACCGGGCCCGCAGCCGCGCGTCGTGGTGTTCTTCTCCAATGGCAGCTTCGACGGCATCATCGCCGCTTTCGCCCAGGCGGCGAAGTAGGCCGCGACCCCCTCCATCTCGTCCCGGCCCGGGCGAGATGAGCGGGCTCGTTTGACGCCGGGGCAACTTTCGCACGTGGTGGGCGTCTATCTCCCTTTCCTCCATGGCCCTGTCCCGTCGCAGCAAACTTCTCCTCATCCTTATCGGCGCGCCGTTCGCCCTTGTGGCGCTTGTGCTGATCGCCGCGTTCACGCCCGCGGTCCAGACTTTCGCCGCGCGCAAGGTTCTCGCCGGCCAGGGCGGCGACGTGGAGCGCGTCTCCGTCGGCCTCGGCGGAGCCAGCCTCGCCGGCCTGACGTTCGCCCAGCCCGGGCTAAAGATCAGCGTGCCGGCCTTCCGCGCCGACGCGCCGCTGACCGATCTCGCGGGCGGAAAGATCGATGTTCGCGCGCTCGTGGCCAAAGACATCGTGGTCGAGCTCGATCCCGTCGCGATGCAGGCCGCGCAAAAACCCGCCGAGCCCGCGCCGGCGCAGCAACCGGCCAAGCCCTTCGACGGCGTGCTCAACGCCGTGCAATTGCCCGAGCTGCGCGTCGATGGACTAGATCTCTCCGGTCGCGTGCGCGTGCTGGGCGCGCAGCCGGTGGACGCGACCTTCGCCCTCACCGGCGGCGGCATTCGCGCGGGCCAGGTCGGGCAACTCGTTCTCAAGGTCGAGGCCAAGGCCGGGCTGGGCTCGGTCGTCACCACCTTCACCCTCGCGCCCAAACTTGGCGCCGACGGGCGGCTCGACGCGCTCGGCGCGGTGGCCGAGGCCTTCGCGACGAGCAAGCTGCTCGCCCAGCCGGCCAAGCTGAGCGCCAAGGTCGACATCACCCGCCAGACCGTCGGCGAAGCCTACGCCCTGAGCCTGCTCGCCGGCGAGACGACGCTGGTCTCGCTCGACACCCAGTGGGCGCCCGGCGCCAAGGAGCTGCCCGGTCGCTGGAAAGTTGCCATCCGCGACCGCGACCTCGCGCCCTTCGCCATGGGTCTGGTCCTGCCGGAGTTCAATCTGGCCGGCGGAGGCGATCTCGCTCTGGTCGGCACGGAGCGGGCCCGCGTCTCCGGCGCGTTGGACTTCGCCGCCGACGGACTCGAGAAGCTCGGTCTGCCCAAGCTCGGCCCGATCGCGCTCGCGACCAAGTTTGGCGTCGAGGCCGGAGCCAAGGAGGCGCGCGTCGAATCGCTGCAACTCGATGTGAAGGGCGCCACGCCCGTGCTCGCGGTGCAGACGCTCCAGCCCTTTGCCATCGCGCTCGACACCAAGAAGCTCTCGCCCGCCCGCGCCGGCGCCGATCTTGCCGCGATCACCCTGCTCGGCGTGCCGGCCGAGTGGCTGAAGCTCTTCGTGCCCGACCTCACGCTCGCCGGGTCCGTCACCGGCGCGTGGACCGCGCGCCCCGAGGGCGACGGCTTTGCGATCACGTCGTCCCAGCCGTTGATAGCCAACGGCGTGACCTATTCCTCTCAAGGAAAGCCTCTGGTTTCCTTCGACGCGGTGCGCGTGGAGGACCTCAGCGTTAAGCAAACCTCCGCCGGTCTCGCCGCCTCGGTCGGCGGCGTGCGCGTGGTCGCGGACGGCGCCGATTTGCTCACGCTCAAGATCGACGCTTCGCAGGCTCCCGGCGCCCCGCTTCAGGCGAAGGGCGAGCTGCGCGCCCTGTTGGCCAAGCTGGCCGACCAGCCCGTGCTGCGCGGGCAAACCCGTCTCAGCGCGGGACAGGCCGCGGTCTCCTTCGATGCATCCCTGGCCGAAACGCTCAAAGCGGTCGCGCAGGTGCGCCTCACCGGTCTCCGCGCCGCCGGCGCGGGCGATCTGCCCGAAGTGGCGCTCGACGCCGACGTGGCGCGCGACGCCGCCGGGGCGCTCTCCGCCAAGCTCCCGCTCACCGTGCGCAACACCAAGGCCGGCCGCGTCTCCGATCTCGCGTTGCAGGCGACCGTCACGCCCGGCCAGGCCGAGACCAACATCGTCGCCAAGCTCGCCAGCCAGGTGCTCTATATCGAGGACTTGCAGGCCTTCGCCGCCCTGGCCGCGGCCGCGCCGGCTCCCGCTCCCGTCTCCGCGAAACCCGCCGCGTCCGCTCCCGAGTCGGCGACGAAGGCGCCCGCCGCCGCGTCCGCCGGCCCGCTTTGGGCGGGCACCACGGGCGGCATCGAGCTCGCGTTGGATCGTATCGTTTACGCGCCGGGCATCGAGGTGACCAACACCCGCGGCCGTTTTGCCCTTACGCGCGAGACCGCCGGCATCGAGGCTCTTCAGACCCTGCTCGGGACCGGCGGTTCGGTGAACGTCAGCGGGGGCCTGCGCTGGCTGCCGGCGACCAAGGGTTACGCTTTGGGCGCCGAGGTGAAGGGACAGGGCGTGGCGGTCGGGCCCCTCCTCAAGGTTCTCGCGCCCGGCGACGCGGCGAAGCTGGAGGGCACCTACGATCTCTCCGCCCGCGTGGCGGGGCAGGGTAGCGATCCCGCGGCGGCCGCGAAGGGCGCGGACGCCGAGCTCAAGCTCACCGGCAGGCAGGGCGTGATCCGCGCGATCAATCTCGAGACCAACAAATACGCCAAGGCCGGCTCCGCCGTTTCCGGGCTGGTCGGCCTCGCCGGCGCGCTCTCCGGCAACGCCGAGCTTTCCCAGCGGGGCGCCCAGCTCGCCGCGCTCAATTCGGTCGCGCGTGCGCTCGCCAATCTCGCCTACGACGAGATCGCCATCGAGGCGAAGCGCGCGGCCGACGGTTCGGTCGAGGTCGGCCGCATCAGCCTGCTTTCGCCCCAGCTCAAGCTCGCCGGCTCCGGCGGCCTGCGCGCCGCGCCCGGGCGCTCCTTCGCCGATCTACCGCTCAGTCTGCGACTCGATCTGGGCGCGCGCGGCGAGCTGGCTGACAACCTCGCCGCCCTGCGCGTGCTTGCCCCGCCGGCCGACGGCGCTGCCAACGAAACCTACTCGGCCTTGGTCGAGCCCATCGTGCTCGATGGCACGCTCCGGCAGGTCGGCACCGCCCAGGCCAGCCGCTTGCTGAGCCGCGCCCTCGGTCTCTGATTCCGCCCGCCGCCCGGCGTTGCCAAGGCGGCGGCGGCCCGCCTTCATCCCGAGCAACTTGGCCGTCAAGAAACCCAGTTCCCTCGCGCGCATGCTCGAGCGCCTTGAGACGCTCGACAAGGCCACGCTGTCCTCGCTCGCCCAGCGGCTGGGCCGCGAGCGCGGGCTCTTCGAGCGCGTTTTCAACGTGCTCCAGGAGGGCGTGCTGGTGGTCGACGCCGACGGCGCCATCGCCTACGGCAACGCGGCCGCCCAGCGCCTGCTCGGGTTCAAGGCCCCAGATGCCGGAGGCGCCACGCTTTGGCGCCTCGCGCCCGGGCTGCGTCCCCTCCTCACCCCCGCGCTGGACTCCGCGACCAGCCTCACGCGCGAGATCGAGCTCAGTTATCCCGAGCCCCGCGCGGTGCGGCTCTATCTCGTGCCCTTCGCCGCGTCGTCCGGGGACGCCGAAGTCGGCGGCGAGGCGAGGCGCTTCGCGGTGGTGTTGACCGACATCACGCGCGACAAGCTCGACACCGACCAGCGCATCGAGAGCGAGCGCGTGGCCTCCATCGTCCTTCTCGCCGCCGGGGTGGCCCACGAGCTGGGCAATCCGCTCAATTCTCTCACCATCCACTTGCAGGTGGTGGAGCGAAAACTGCGCAAGCTGCGCGGCGTCGACGCGAAGGACGCGCAGGCGCTCGGCGATTCGCTGCGCGTCTGCCAGGAGGAGGTCGCGCGCCTCGACGGCATCATCGCGAATTTTCTCCAGGCCATCCGGCCGCGCCCGCCTGATCTCTCCGACACCCGCCTGGCCGGGGTGCTGGCCGAGGTGCTGGCGTTTCAGGAGCGCGAACTGGCAGACCGCGGCGTGAGCGTGGAGGTGGCTAGCCCGGCCGACCTGCCCGTGGTGCTGGCGGACAAAGACCAGGTGAAGCAGGTGTTTTTCAACCTGATCAAAAACGCCGCCGAGGCCATGGGGCCGGGCGGGCGCCTGCGCATCGCGGCGACGGCCGACGAGGAGCATGTCTCGCTCGCGTTTGCGGACAACGGCAGCGGCATCAAACCCGAGGACTTGGCGCGTTTGTTCGAGCCCTACCACACCACCAAGCCGACCGGCCATGGCCTGGGCATGATGGTCGTGCAGCGCATTCTGCGCGCCCACGGCGGACAGCTCGCGGTGGAGAGCCACCCCGGCCGGGGCACGACCGTCACGGTGCAGTTCCCGCTCAAGCAGCGCCGGGTGAAGCTGCTCGGCGGCTGATCCTCCGGTCGCATCCGACGGACCCTCGGGAAAATTCGGGTGGCGTTTTCCGGGCCGGGGCCTTCGTTGGTCCGGGCATGTCGAGCGCGCAGTCCCCCGTCGATCTTATCGCCAACGCCGCCTCCCAGTTCGGGGAGCGTCCCTCCTGGGACGATTATTTCATGGCCACGGCCGTGCTGCTTTCCACCCGCAGTTCCTGCGAACGGCTGCACGTGGGCTGCGTGATCGTGACCGCCGGCGAGCGCAAGAATCGCATCGTGGCGGCGGGTTACAACGGGTTCCTGCCCGGCACCCCCCACACCTCGCGGGTGCGCGAGGGCCACGAGCAGGCCACCGTCCACGCCGAGCAAAACGCCATCGCCGACGCGGCACGCCGCGGCAGCTCGGTCGAGGGATGCACGGCCTACGTGACCCATTTCCCCTGCATCAATTGCGCGAAGATCCTCGCGGCCGCCGGCATCGCGGAGATCCGCTACCGGCAGGATTATAAAAACGACCCCATCGTGGCGCCGCTGCTGGCCGACTCGGGCGTGCGAATCACGCGCCTGTAGTTGCGGGCACCGGCCTCGTTCCCATCTTTGGCTTCGTCATGCGCTCGCGTCCCGAACCCGAGTCCGAATCGCTGGCGGGTTCGCTTTTGCTGGCCCATCCGGTCTTGCGCGACGCGACGTTCCGCCGCACCGCGATCATGATGTCGAGCCACGACAAGGAGGGCGCCATGGGCGTGGTGTTGAACCGGCCGCTTAAACGCCGGCTGGGCGAGCTGGGCGGCGACTTCGCGCTCGGACCCCTGTCGGACGTGCCGCTCTTCGACGGAGGACCGGTGGAGAAGCGCCAGCTCATCCTCTGCGCCTGGCGCCCCCATCCGGGCGAGGACGGCGAGGACGCGGGCGTGCAGGTGCTCTTCGGGCTGGAGCCGGAACGCGCCGCGGACCTGGCGGGCCAGGACGGCGTGGTGCTACGCGGTTTTTTGGGCTACGCGGGCTGGAGCGGGGGGCAGCTGGAGGGGGAATTGGCGCGGGACACCTGGGTGGTGGCCGAACTGGAGCCGGAACTCATGAGCAATGCTCCCGACGAAACCCTCTGGCGTCGGGCCCTGAGCGAGCTGGACCCGCGCTGGCGCCTCTTGGCGGGTGAACCGGACGATCCGGGGCTGAATTGAGGCGTGGGACCCGCAAAAGTCGTGCGACCGGCTAATTTCCGTTTGACAGCACCGGCGGCGACCCGGTGTTTTCTTCCTTTTTATGAAAGTTGTCTCCTCCATCAAATCCGCGAAGAAGCGTCACCCCGACTGCCAGGTCGTTCGCCGCAAAGGCCGCATCTACGTGATCAACAAGACCGACCCGCGCTACAAGGCGCGCCAAGGTTAATTTCATCCGGCTAAAAGCCACCCAACTCCTTTACTATCATGAAAGCCGAAGGCCATCCCACCCTGAACAACGTCTGCTTCCTGGACGTCGGCTCGGGCAAGAAGTTTCTCACCAAGTCCACGATGAAGTCCGCCCGCAAGGAGACCATCGATGGCGTCGAATACTTCGTCGTCGTCCGCGACGTGACCATGGACACGCATCCCGCCTACACCGGCGAGAAGCGCATCGTCGACACCGCCGGCCGCGTGGAGAAGTTCACCTCCAAGTTCCGCCGCGGCACAGCCGCCAAGAAGTAAGCGTTCCGAGCCGTCTCCGGTCCGGAAGATTTTTTCAACCCGCCGAGCTCCTTTGGGAGCCGGCGGGTTTTGTTTTGCCCGGCGTCGGGCCGGGGCCACCGCAGGGTGTGCGGTCGTCCGCGGTCCGCTAGTCGGCCAGGCAATCGATCAAAACGCCGGTGGCGTTGTCCGCCCCGCCTTTGGCGAGCGCGTCCGCGATGATCGTGCCGAGCACGATCGAGGGCTCTCCGGTCTGGCCAAGCCGCCGGGCGATGGCGGAATCGTTCAACATGCGAGTGATGCCGTCTGAGCACACGAGCACGCGGTCGCCGGTCTGCAAGGGGTAGTGGGAAACCTGCACTTCCAGCGGCATGGGCTGGCCGATGCAGCGGGTGAGGGCGTTGCGGTGGCGCTCGTCGAGATAGACGTCCTCGCCGCGCGCGCGCCGCACGTTCACCTCGTGCTCCAGGGTGTCGTCGATGGTGAGCAGCTTGAGGCGGCTTTCGCGGAAGAGATAGCACCGGGAATCGCCGACGCTGGCGACGCGCAGCACGTCTCCGAGAAAATGGGCGGCGGTCAGCGTGGTGCCCAGACCGGTGTCGGGCGCGAAGCGTTGTCCGAGCTGGATGACCTCGTCGTTGGCGAGCTGGAAGCACCGGGCCAGATCGAGGAACTCGCCGCGCTCCGCCGCGTCTCGCGCATGGCGCAGCAGGGTGGTGACGGCCAGCTGGGCGGCCTCGGCGCCGCCGGGAAGGCCGCCTATGCCGTCGGCCACCGCGTAGAGCCTAAGGTCGTCCGCGCACAAGAGGCGGTCTTCATTCTCGGAGCGAACAAGCCCTATGTCGGTCTGGGCGGCGGTGGTCAGAGGCATGGAAAAAGTCACCTTACCTCGCCGTCCAACGGCTTCAAGGCCAGTCGCGTATTTATGGCAAAGTCGGCGGTCCCCGCCGGTTTACAGGTAGGGCTGGAAAATCTCCGCCCGGTTGAGGCGGTTGAAGCGAACGTGCCGGGGCTGGGGCAGGCAGGAGAGAAACTGGCGGCCGTAGGCTTTTTGCAGGATGCGCGAGTCGAGCACGGTGATCACGCCGCGGTCGCGCTGGCTGCGGATGAGCCGGCCCACGCCCTGGCGGAAGGTCATGAGCGCGTCGGGCAGGGTGATTTCGTTGAACGGATTCCCGCCGCGGGCGCGGACGTGTTCGGTGCGAGCCTCGAGCACGGGGTGGGTCGGCACCTGGAAGGGCAGGCGAGTGATGATGACCTGCGAGAGCGCGTCGCCCGGGACGTCGATGCCGGTCCAGAAGGATTCGGTGCCGAAGAGCACGCCGTCGCCGGCCTCGCGCAGCATGCGGGCGAGATCGGTGCGCGAGGCGTCGCGGCCCTGCATAAAAAACGGGCGATGGGCGCCGCGGTAGATCGGCTCCACGATTTCGGCCACGCGCTGCATGTCGGCGTAGCTGGTGAACAGCACGAGCGTGCCGCCGGCGGTTCGGCGGGTGCAAAAATCGATGTGGTCGGCGAGGACTTCGATGGAGAGCTTGGCGTCCTCGCGGGTGGGCAGGGGCACGTCGGCGGCGAGGTAGACGCGCATGTTGCGCGCGTAGTCGAAGGGCGAGTGCTGGATCTCGGCGCGGACCCGCGGGCTGCCGATGCGAACGAGGAAGGGCTTGATGTCGTCGGCGACGGCGAGCGTGGCGCTGGTGAAGACGACGGCGGTCTGGCGGTCGAGAAGCGTCTCTTTGAGCTGCGGGGCGATGTCGATCGGCGCGGAACGAAGCGCGATGACGGTCTGGCGGCGGCCGGTGCGCTCGAGCCAGTAGACGTGGTCGTCGGGCTCGGCGAGGGCGAGGAAGCGCTTCACCCCGAGCTGGGCGGTGCGGAGCTTGCCGGCTTGCTCCAGGAGCTCCTCGCGCTCGCGGCCCTCGTCGAATTTGTCCGCGCGGGTCCGCACGGCCTTTTGCAGGGCGAGGAGCGGGCCGTCGAGCCAGGCCTCGGCGCAGTTTTCCTGGCGGATGCGGACGATGGACTGGTTGAGGAGAAACGTCTCCTGGAGGAAGGCGAAGAACTGGTGGTTGGCCTCCAGCGCGTCGGCGACGAGCTGGCGCTCCTCGGGCGAGCCGAGCTTTTGGAGCAGGCCGCGGCGGGTCTTGGGATTGTAGAGATGGCGCAGCATGCGGTCGATGCCGTAGCTGCTGAGGCGAAGGCCGAAGTAGTCCGTGGCGACTTCCGGCACGGTATGGGCCTCGTCGAGGACGACGAGATCGTCGGGGAAAAGCACGCCCTTCTCGGCCGAGCCGTTGGCGGCGGCGCCGCCGGCGGCGATGTGGGCGAAGAGGAGCGAGTGGTTGACGATGATCAGCTGCGCGGCGCGGATGCGGGCCTTGGCGCGCTGGTAGGGGCACTTCTCGGGGTCGCAGTATTTGCGGGCGCAGGACGAGGAGTCGGCGTTGACCAGTTCCCAGACGTCGGGGTTGGGCGGCGGGTTGAGTTCGTGGCGCAGGCCGTCGGTCGTGGTCTCGGCCCAGGCGGCGATGCGCTGGAGCTCGGCGTGCTCGGGGGTGGCGAAGAGCTCGTGTTTGTCCCGAAGCGCGGTGGCGAGTCGCGTGGCGCAGAGGTAGTTGCCCTTGCCCACGAGCACGGCCGACTTGAAGTCGGCGTAGCGCTCGGTGGCGGGGTCGGCCTTGAACACGCGGCGGCAGAGCGGGATGTCTTTGCGGTCGAGCTGCTCCTGGAGGGCGATGGTGTGGGTCGAGACGATGAGTTGCCGCTGATGGTCCACGGCGTGGATGAGCCCCGGCAGCAGGTAGGCGAGGGATTTGCCAACGCCGGTGCCGGCCTCGAAGACGAGCGGCGTGTCGTGCACGACGGCGTCGGCCACCGCCGAGGCCATGCGGGCCTGCTGGGGACGGTGCTCGAGCTTGAGGGCGTTTTGGAGAATGCCGCCTTCGCCGAAAAGCTTGGCGGCGAGTTCGGGCGCGAGCGTGGGCGGCGGCGCGGGAGGGGCGTCGTCGTGGTCGGAATCCGGCGGAAAGGGAGACGTGTCGTCGCGCAGGCCGATCATCGGGCGTAAGCGGTCAGGTTGAGGGACCGGTCGGGAATGTCCAACGGCCAATGCGGCCTTGTGTAGGGAAGCTTCCCCGTTTCACGCCGCTTGCCGTCTGCGACATGCCCCGCTAGAAACCATTCATAGTCATGACGCAATCCATCTGGACCGAAACCTTGGCGGAGTTTCTTAAGCGCGAGCCTGGCGTGGAGGCGGTGCGAATCGATCCCGCCGCGCGCAAGGTCCAGGTGGCGACGCTGGGTCCGGTGGACGTGGAGGCGCTGCGCCTGCGACTGACCGAGACCTTGTCCGCGATCGAACACGATCTCGACTCCGCGTCCGGCAGCGCGCCGGCGGGATTCACCCTCACGCGCGAAGGCGGCGTGGTGCAGCTAAGCGGCCCGGCCTGCGAGACCGCGCCCAAGCTTTGGCGTTGGAAGGAATACGAATGGCCTGAAAACGGGCAGGATGACGATCACGACCACGAGGAGGACTGGCGAGAGCTGGCCGCTTACGCGGGCGCGTGCGGCGTGCTTGGTCTGGCCGGCTGGGGCGTGAAGCTGGCCGGGGTGGGGCCGGCCTGGCTTGCCCCGGCGCTCGGCGGCGGCGCCCTGGTGGCGGGCGGCTGGGACGCGGCCAAGGACTCGTGGGAGAACCTCCGCAAGGCGAAGCTCGACATTCATTTCCTCATGCTCGCGGTGGCGATCGGCGCCACGGCCATCGGCGCCTGGGGCGAGGCGGTGCTGCTATTGTTCCTGTTTTCCGCGTCCGGCGCGATGGAGGCCTACGCCAACGAGCGCACGCACCGCGAGGTGGACGCGTTGCTCAAGACCGCGCCCAAGGAGGCGACTTTGGTGGATCGCGACGGCCGCGAAAAAATCGTGCCGGTGGAGGAAGTGGGGATCGGCGATCTCGTGCGGGTGAAGCCCGGCGAGGCGTTTTGCGCCGACGGCGTGGTGGAGGCGGGCGAGAGCGGCGCGGACGAGTCGGCCCTGACCGGCGAGGCCGTGCCGGTCGAGAAGTCGAAAGGCGACCAGGTGTTCAGCGGCACGATCAACGTCGGCGGCACGCTGGACTGGCGCGTGGCGCGGTTGCCGGCCGAGAGCACGCTGCAGAAGATTATTCGCCTGATCCACGGCGCGCAGCGGCTGCGCGCGCCCAGCCAGCGTTTCACCGATCGGTTCGGCACCGGCTATACCTACGCGGTGCTGGGGATAAGCGCTGGGATGTTCCTCGTGTGGTGGCTCGCCCTCGGACTCGAGCCGTGGCGCGGGACGGAGGCGGCGCCTTCGGCTTTCTACCGCGCGATGACGCTGCTCGTGGTGATGAGCCCGTGCGCCCTGGTGTTGTCCATCCCCTCGGCCATCCTGGCGGCCATCGCCTGGGGGGCGCGGCGCGGCGTGCTGTTCCGCGGCGGAGCGGCGCTGGAAAAGCTGGCCGAGGTGAAGGTCATCGCGCTCGACAAGACGGGAACGCTCACGACCGGCGAGCTGGTGGTGGAGGCCTACGAAAGCTTCCCGCCGGGCCGGGAGCGCGAGGTCATGGAGATCGCCTTCGCGCTGGAGGCGCGTTCCGAGCATCCGCTGGCGCGCGCGATCGTGCGCGACGCGCGGGCCCGCGGCGTGGCCGAACTGGTGGTGGAGGGATTTGAATCGATGACCGGACAGGGCGTGCGCGGCCGCGTGGGCGGCGCCACCGTCATGATGGGGCGCCGCGAACTCCTTGAAAAAGGCCCGCTCA
>JAIXVY010000003.1 GCA_027482505.1 Opitutaceae bacterium
GCCACGCCGGCGCGCACGGCCACGGTGGCGAGCACCTTGGGCACATACAGACGCGTCTCGGCCGGCAGGTGCTCGGCGATGCCGGCGAAATCTTTCGCGCCCCGCTCCTTGAGCGTGCGGCTCACCCGGCCCTCGCCGCCGTTGTAGGCCGCGAGCGCGAGCGGCCAGTCGCCGAAACGCGCGTGCAGTTTTTTCAAATACGCCGCCGCCGCCCGCGCGCTGGCCCGGGGCTGGACGCGCTGGTCGAGAGGCAGGAGCGAGAGGCCAAGCGCCCGGGCCGTGTCCGGCATGAGCTGAAAAAGCCCGCGTGCGCCGGCGGGGCTGCGCGCCCGCGGATTGAAAGAACTCTCCGTCTCCGCCAACCACGCCAGCGCCTCGGGCACGCCTTCGGCCGCAAAGGCCTCGCGCACCGCGGGCAGGTGCTCGTCCGCGCGCGGCGGCCGCGGGCGACTCCCCACCCGCGCCACCCAGAGGTCGTAGAAGGGCACCGGCTCCGCGGCCTTGGGCGGCGCGGGCTGCGGCTGCTTCACCGGCTTTTCGGGAAAAGGCTCGGGCGGCTCGATTCGCGGCGTCACCGCTTCCTGCGCCGCCTCCATGTCGGCGAGTTGTTCCCGCAGCCAGTCGGCGTAGTCGGCGTAATCGGGAAGCGCCTGCATGGCGGCGATGGCCGCGCGCGTCTCGGGCGCCATCCCGGCGAAGTCTTTCAAATCTTCCCGCTGCCCGGCCGTTTCAAGTCGCTTGAAAAACGCCATCAGCTCCTCCGGCCCCATCAGCTCATACTCCGCCTTGATGGACTCCGGCACGAACGCATCCCACAGCGTCTCCGCCACCGCGTGCAGCTCCGCGACCTGCGCCGGCGTGGGCGTCGCCGTAGGCGTAGGCGCGGACTGGGCGGGTGGCGCAGCGACAGGCGTCTTCGGCTCTTCCGCCCGCGCCACGCCCGAAGCCATGAAACCTCCGCCCGCCAGCAACGCGCCAAGGGCGAGGCCACGCGCGTGGGTTTTGAACGGACCGATGCTCATGCTCGAGACAAACCGCCATGCCGGCCCCAAGCGCAAGCCGCCTCGAACACGCGCGGCGCGACATTGCCAGAACGTCCCGGCACGTCTTGATAAACGGCATGTCTCCCCTACCCCGGCTTTGGCCCCGCCTCCTCTCCGTTCTCCTCCTTTGCCTCGCGCCCGCGGTCCGCGGCCAGGCCCCCGCGCCGGAACCGCTCTGGCCCTCCGGCGCGCCCGGCGCTATGGGAACAGAGGCGAAAGACACGCCCACCCTCACCCGCTATGCGCCCGCCGCGGGCGCGGCCAACGGCGCCTCCATGCTCGTCCTGCCCGGCGGCGGCTACGGCCACCTCTCGGAATCCGAGGGCAAGGGCTACGCGGAGTGGCTCGCCTCGCGCGGCGTCACCGCCTACGTCCTCAAATACCGCCTCGGCTCCGCCGGCTACCGCCACCCGGCGATGTTGAACGACGCCGCCCGCGCGCTGCGCACCCTGCGCGCCCGCGCCCGCGCCGAAGGACTCGACCCGGCGCGCGTGGGCGTCATCGGCTCCTCCGCCGGCGGCCACCTCGCGTCGACGCTGCTCACGCATTTCGACGCCGGCGCGCCCGACGCGGCCGACCTGATCGAGCGCGAAAGCTCCCGGCCCGATCTGGGCGTTCTCTGCTACCCCGTCATCTCGCTCGGCCGTTTCACCCACGCCGGCTCGAAGAAAAACCTGCTCGGCGACAATCCCCCCGAGGATCTCGTGCGCCTGCTCTCCAACGAGCTTCAGGTCACCGCGCAAACGCCGCCAACCTTCGTGTGGCACACCGCGGCCGACCAGGCCGTGCCGGTGGAGAACGCACTGCTGTTCGCCTCCGCGCTGCGCGCCGCCGGCGTGCCTTTCGAGCTCCACATCTACGAGAACGGCAAACACGGCCTTGGCCTGCCCTCCAACGGGCGCGGCGCCCCCGCGTGGGACGAGGCCTGCCTCGCCTGGCTGAAAGGGCGCGGCTTCCTCGGCGCCCCCGCGCCCGCCAAGTAAACCGCCGCGTTCGCGGGCCGGCCCGACCCGCGACGCGGATCGCGCCGGGCGTTTGCGCCCGCGCGTTTTCCGCGCACATAGGTTGGCCATGAAATGGCTCTTAATCCTCGGCGCCGGCCTGGGCGTGGGTTTGCTCGCCGCCGGCTGCCAGTCCACCCGCTCCGGCTACGAATCCGCGCCCTACCGGGTGTTGCGAACCGACGGGGATTTTGAGCTGCGCGACTACCCGGCGCTGCTGGTGATCGAGACGCCGATGGCCGGCGATCGCGGCGACGACGGGAGTTTCATGCGCCTGTTCCGCTTCATTGGCGGCGCCAACACCGAGAAGCAGGAGATCGCCATGACCACGCCCGTGTTCATGTCGGGCGAGTCGTCGTCGCGGACGATTGCCTTCGTGCTGCCGGAAAAAATGAAACCCGACGCGGCGCCCAAGCCCGTCGATCCGTCCGTGAAGCTGAGCGAACTGCCCGCCGGGCGTTTCGCCGTGCTGCGCTTCGGCGGCAATCGCGACGCCAAGAAAGAAGCGGAGGCGCTGGCCCTGCTGCGCGCCCGCATGGAGACCGAGGGACTCGTCGCGACCGCGCCCGAGCCGGTCTTCGCCTACTTCGACCCGCCTTGGACGCCCTCCTTCCTGCGGCGCAACGAGGTGATGCTCCGCGCCGGGGAAAAACCGTAGTCCGCGCGTCCGCTCGCGCGACGAGCGTCAGCCACCCGTCGTCGCGATACGACGGAGCAGCCTCGCCTCAGCGGCCGGACAAAGCGGCCCGCTTGCCCGGCGCTCCCCGCGGCGTCGAGGCGGCGGAGGTCGCGGCCGCGCTCGCGGCGCGACGCGCCACCTGCGCCGCCCAAAGATTGGCCGGCGCGGGCTCGCCTACGCCGCTTTCCACCCAAGGGCCGTCGGCGGCGCGCGCGGCGGGATAGGCGCCTGCGCCGACCAGGTTGATGAGCGGCCAGTGCGCGGCCGGAGGCATGGCGGGAAGTTTCCCGGCGCCGCGGATGTTCCAGAAGGTCGTGCGCGCCCCGCTGTGCGGACCGCGATCGCCCCGGCCGCTGCTCTCGAAGAGGCGGCGCACGCTGCCCGCGTCGAGGTCGGTGAAGAGGTTTTCGTAGGGCGCGTTGCGATGGTGGTCGCAGTTGAGCGCCACGCCCGAGCCCCGGGTGAAGACGTTGCCGCTGGCGAAGCCTTCCACCGTGAGGTCGTGCACGTAGGTGGTGTCGCAGCGGAAGCGGATGAAGAGCGCGTCCTGCGTGCGGCCCGTGGCCCAGAGCGCGTGGTGCCCGGTCATGCCCTTGCGCTTCGCCGCGCGCGCCACGAATCCGTCGACCGTGCAAAAACGGCTGCCGCCCATGATGACGCCGTTGTCCGCGTCGGTCACCGTCACGTCGCGCACCCAGCAGTTCACCGCGCCGGTGATGTGGATCGCGTTGTAACCCTCCTCCTGGAGATGCGGACGCTTCGGCACGCCGGGAAACTCGAAGCCGAGCTTCTCCACCCCGCTGCCGCGCAGGGTGGGCGCGAGCGCGAAGAGCTGCGGCCGCCACTCGGGCCGCACGTCCACGCGCAGCGGACGATTCAACGTCAGGCGCGCGCCGTCGACCGCGACCACTTGCGCGGCCCAATCGACGGGGCGGCGCATCTTTACCGTATCCTCGCCCGGCTCCAGCAAGCCGCCGTGCAGATGCCGGAGGAGCGAGTTGTCCTCGGGATTTTGCAGAACGAGCCGAACCCAATCCCCGGGCTTGATCGAGGAGGGGGCGGCAAGAGTCAGGCTCGTGTCACCGCGTTTGGCGGGAGCGGCGACGTCGCCCAGGCGCGCGCCCTCGTCGGAGCCCTTGAGCACCACGAAACCGCCGGTGAACGAGTAGGCCGTCTTCACCTTGTCGACGTGCTCCTTCGGGTGGATTTGCGAGAGCGGCTTGGGCGGGACGAGGACCGATTTGTCCGGGCCCTCGCCGCGAAGAACGACGCCGCTGCGGGTTATCTCCAGGACATCGGTGATAACATAGCGCCCGGCGGGCACGAGCACCGCGCCGCCTTCGGGCACGGTGCGCAGGGCTTGCGCGAAAGCCGCGGTGTCGTCGGTCGCGCCGTCGCCCTTGGCGCCGAGATCCTTCACATTGAGCCGCACGGGATAGTCGGGAATCGCCGCCTGTCCCGCGCCGTAGCCGGCGAGGCTGAAATCGGGCAAGCGCGAGTCCGCGCTCCACGCCTCGCCCGCCTGGCCCCACAGCGCCGAGGTCCAGCCCGCCTCGGCGGAGGCGAAGGGCGCGGAAAGGGAAAACGCGAGCAGCAGGGCGGCGGGATTTAACCAGCGAAACGATTTCATGGGATAAGGGGTGCAGGAAACCATGACCGCCCGCCTCGGAGTGCCAAGCCCGGGGACGCGGCCGGCGCGTTCGGACCGTTTCCGGCCCGCTGCAATTTCCCGGCGCGGTGGACGTTAAACGGGCGCGGACCTTGAGACTTTTACTCCCCGCGCGCGGGCTGGTCTTGCGCGCGCGCGATGCAACGCTCTCGCCCGCCCCTTTGTCATGACCTTTCCCCGCCCCCGGCCGCTCCCCCTAGCCCGTCGTTTCCTTCCGCTGGTCCTCGGTCTGCTGCCCTCAGCCGCGTGGTCCCAGACGACGAGCGGCCAACCCGCGAGCCTGCCCGAGCTGAAGTGGCGCCTCGCCGCCCGCCCGTGGACTCCCCTCGACACCCCGCGCACCGACCCGCTCGACAAGGTCGAGGACATCATCACCTCGCTCGCCCCCCTTCAGTATTGGAACAACGCCGATCCGGGCGACGTGCAGGACGGCGGCGATGTGCAAAACGGCGCGCTCATCGACCCCTTCAATCTCCGCGAGCACCAATACGCCACGCCCTACTTCGCCTTCGCCGTCGCCGCCGCCGTCTCCGAGGGCCGCGCGGTCGCCCTACTGGAGTCCGGCGCGCGCGCCCTCGACCACGCCACCGCCGACATCGCCGGCCTCGACGGCTCCGCCAAGGCCAACGACAACCACGGCGAATTCTTCGGCGCCCCGATGATGAAGGCCCTCCGCCTCTACAAGCGGATGTCCGCGCAATACCCCGCCGTGCTGACCGCCGCCCGCATCGCCCGCTGGGAGGCGCGCCTCTCCACCTCGCGCGTCTCCTACATGAACAACGGAGTCGGCCAGAACTGGCGCACCTACGCCATGAAGGGCGAGTGGCTGCGCGTGCAGGACGGGCTCGTGCCCCGCGCCGCCGGCTCCGCCTCCGGCAGCTACCAGGGCGTGAGCTTCATCGAGTGGTATTGGAACAACGAGCAGCGCGCCCGCTACTCCCGCGACCGCGACCAGTTCTTCCTCGAGCCGTATTACCTCATGTATCACGACGATGATACCAACAGCCGGCAAAACTTCGCCTACCACGGCGGCGCCACCGGCAACCTGCTCGACTTGATCGTCAACGGCTACGACGGACCCTCGCGTAACGATATTTTCACCACGATCTCCCACGCCGCGCGCAGCTCCCTGCTCACCATGTCGGGCAACGGCGACGCGCCCGCGAGCGGTCGCACCGGCAACCACATCTGGAACGACGTCGTCTACGGCAACACCTACGAGCAGATGGCCGAGCTCGTCTGGGCCGCGGGCGACAAGCGCCTCGCCGGTCAATACCGCCGCGCCGCCCGGCTCGCATTTAAGAGCGCCTGGCGTTTCCAGCAGGAGCAGGGCTGGTTCTCCGTCACCAAGAGCCTCCTCCCGCCCGCGCACAAAAACGTCTACTACGACTGGAGCGCCCTCACCAACTACAACGGCTACACCGAGATTCACAGCGCAGAGGCTTTCGCCACCCGGCTCACCGCCATCCCCGAGCAGCCCGTGCCGGCCGAGATCGGCGGCTTCGCCTTCAACCTCGATTCCCAGTTCGCCACCTCCTTCGCCAACGCCGGCGGCATGCAGGTGCAGCTTTGCACCCGCGGCTCCAGCCAGACCGCCAACGACCGCCAGGCCGGCGTGAACAGCTTCACCCTGGGCATCGTGCGCTTCAGCCGCCCCGACTGGGAATCCCGCCTCGGCCCCGCCGACGGCTGGACCGCCGCCGACTGGAGCCAGGCGATCAGCTTCGCGCCGACCTTCCTCGAAAACGGAGTCTGGAAAATGCTCTCCGAGCTGCCCGACCGCTACGGCGGCGTCTTCACCCCGAGCTTCGTCCACCCTCTCCTCGTGCGCGGCACCCTCGCGCTCGCGGCCAAGTCCGGGCAAAGCGGCCCGAGCTTCGCCCTCAACCTCTTCATCACGCCCGACGGCGTCCTGGTCGACACCGTCCGCACCGCCGGCGCGGAGACCTTCGGCGTGGTCTGGCCGCTCATGGAGTTCGACGGCAAACATATCCTCGACGCCCGCATCGGCGCCAACATCGCCTCGACCGCCTACCCCAAGCAGTCCGCCACGCGGCTCGTTTTCCAGGCCGAGTCCGCCACGCTCTCCGGAGGCGCCGCGACCACCACCGCCAACCCGGGCTTCAACGGCTCCGGCTACGTCACCGTGCCCGCCCCCTCGGGCGGCCTCGAATGGACCGGCGTCCCCGGCGGCGACGGCGGCTCCGCCACCATCGGCTTCCGCTACACGCTGCCCCAGGCCACCGCCGCTTCCCGCACCCTGACGCTGCGGGTCAACGGCGCGGCGCGAACGATCTCCTTTGTCCACACCGGCAACGCCAACACCTACGGAAGTGGCGTGCTGAGCTTCCCGATGTATTGGCACCAGCTCCACGTGCCCGTCTCGCTCCTCGCCGGCTCCGCCAACACCATCCGCCTCGAGGGCGCGGACGGCGCCGGCCTCGCCATCGACGAGCTGCGCGTCTTCCCCGCCGACGCCGCGCAGCCCGAGCCCGACCAGCAAACTTTCATCGCCCTCGGCTCCGCGACCGCCATCGACGCCTCCGCCGCCCCGCGGCGCTCCGCCTACGGAGACCAGCGCCCGCTGCGCGTGACCGCGGGCGGTGAAACCGTCTCCACCTTCGTCTATCCGCGCAAAGCCGCCGATCCCTCCGCCGAGGCCGTGCGCGCCAGCTTCACGCGCGACGGCGCGGACTTCTCCTCCGTGCTCGGCCGCGTGCGGGGCGACACCTACGTCGGCCGCACCTCCGCCGGCGGCGTCGGCGCGGGCGTGGATCTCGACGGCGACGGCGCCAACGACGCGACCTTCGACCCAAGCTGCGCCTTCGTCCTCCAGCTCTCCGGCGGCGCCGTGACCGCGGTCGAGGCCGACCGCTTCGTCACCTTCCGCCACGCCGGGCGCGAGATCCGCCTCGCTCCGCACACGCCCATTCAGCTCGGCGCGTTCGCCGGATTCTGGAACCACCTCGCCGTGCCCGTCTCCGGACGCCGTTTCGAGGCCACGGTGGAGTTCACCCCGCCCCTCGCGCCCACGGGCGAAGTGCTGGCCGGTTTCTCCGGGGCGGGAGTGAGCGATGCGGACCCGCTCGTGGCCGCGCTGAACTTCGGCCGCGACGGCCGCGTCACGCCCGCGTCCGGCGCCGGCCTCGCCGAGTTGTCGTGCCTGCCCGGCGTAGCCCACCGCATCCGCCTCCTCGTCGACCTCCAGGAGCGGCGCTATGACGTCTGGGTGAAGCCCGCCGGCCAGCCTGAGCGCCAGCTCGTCGCGCGCGCGGCCCTGCCGGCCTTCGTCCAATCCGCCGACGATCTCGACACCTTCGCCTGGATCGGCGCGCCCGCCTCGGCCGCGCGCGCAGCCGCCGCCACCGAGTTCGCCACGCCTTTCGCGGTGAAGATCAACTTCCAAACCACGACATCGGCCGGCTATCCCGGCTACCTGGCCGACACCGGCGCCGCCTACGGCGACCGGGGCAACGGCCACCGCTACGGTTGGATCGAGGGCGCCAACACCGTGCTCGCCCGCGATCGCAACAGCGCCAACTCCCCCGACGAGCGCTACGACACGCTCAACCAGATGCAGTATAACAGCCCGCCCACCGAGACGCACACCTGGGAGATCGCCGTGCCAAACGGCGCCTACGACGTGCGCCTGGTCTGCGGCGATCCGGATTTCACCGACAGCTACTACCATGTCCTCGCCGAGGGCGTCACCGCCGCGCAGGGCAACGCCCAGGGCTCGGGCCGCCGCTTCATCGACCAGCGCTCCCGCGTGCTCGTCTCCGACGGCCGCCTCACCCTGACCAACGGTCCCGGCTCCTACCGAAACAAGGTCTGCTTCGTCGAGATCGCCTCCACCGCCGCGCTCGAGTATCCGTTTTTTAGTTACAACGCGTGGTCCGCCTCGCGCTTCCCCGGGGGCGCGGCCGACCCCTCCGCCGCGCCCGCCGCCGACCCCGACCGGAACGGCGTGCCCAACGCCCTCGAATACGCCGCCTTCGGCTCCGCCCCCTCCCCGTCCGTCCCGCCCGCCCTCTCCGCCATCGCCCGCGGAGACGCCGGTCTCGCCGAGTTCAGCTTCCTCCGCTCCGCCCGCGCCGTCGACGCCGGCTACAGCGTCTGGGAAAGCGAGGACCTGTCCCGCTGGGCTCCGCTCTGGAGCACCCGCGAGGACGCCGATTTCAGCTCGCCGTTCGTCGCCTCGGCCGATCCCGCCGCCGACGGCTGGGTGCGGCTGCGCGTGCCGCTCGACGCCGACCGCCCCCGCCAGTTTTTCCGGCTCCAGGTCAGCCTGCCCTGAGCCGCGCGCGGCCCCGCTCCGCGCCGGTCCTCAGCCCGCGTTGCGCCGGTAGCGGGCCGGACTCGTGCCGACCACCTGCTTGAACATGCGCGAGAAATGGTGCCGGTCGCAAAAGCCCGCCGCCTCCGCGATCTCGTCGATCCCCAGACGCCCCTCGCGCAGGCGCGCCGCCGCCCGCTCGATGCGCAGCCTCAGGCCGAAGCGGTGCGGGGTGTGCCCGGTCGCTTGGACGAATTTACGCACAAACGCGTCCGTGCTCATGCCCGCCTCGCGCGCCAGGGTCCGGTTGTCCGCCGCCGCCGCGTCGCGCGTCAGCGTCCGCATCGCGCGCGCGATGCGCGCGTCGAGCAGACGGTCGGCCCAGTAGTCCTCCGGGATCTCGCCCAGCGCCAGGTTGACCAGCGCCTGCGCGAGAAAGGTCGCGGCCAGGCCGCCGCCGCGCCCGCCCGCCGCCTCGGCCGCGCCGACCAGCCGCCGGATCAGCGCGCGCTCCGTGGCCGAGGGCCGGCGGCGAAACACCTTCCCCGGCGTCACCGCCCGGTCCACCCCCAGGGTGAAGTGCACGAAGAGGTGCCCCACCTTCCCGTCCAGCGACGTCCCGGCCACGGTGTGGGGCGGCACGAGCACCGTCTCGCCCGCGCCGATCTCGACGCTCTCGTGCGGCAGGATCAGGCGCGCGCCCGCGCGGTCGTTCCAATACCAGCGCCAGAAGGGCGCGGAGAAGTCGTCGTGCTCCCACCCGGTCAGCACGCAGTAGGTGCAGTCCAGGATCTGCGGCGCGCCTTCCAGCGCGACGTGGTGAAAGCTATCGTAGCTCGAGAACTCCGGCGTCATGTCGGTTTTCTACACAAAAGCCCGCCCCGGATGCATGGATAAAATCCGCTGATATCGCTAGGCTGCGTGCATGCCCAAGCATCCCCTGCGCCTGCTCCCCGCCCTGCTGCTCGCCACCCAAATCCCCCTGCACGCCGTGCCCCCCATACCCTCCGATCTCACCCCCGACCACACCGTCTCCACCGCGGCCGAGCCCGTCGCGCCCGGGCCCTACAAGCCCGCCTGGGACTCGCTGCGCGCCTACGGCGACGCGCCCGATTGGTTCCGCGACGCGAAGTTCGGCATCTGGGCCCACTGGGGGCCGCAGTGCGAGCCCGAGGTCGGCGACTGGTATGCGCGCGACATGTATTCCGAGGGCAACTCGCGCTACAAATTCCACGTCGAGCGCTACGGCCACCCCTCCGAGTTCGGCTTCAAGGACGTCATGCACGCGTGGACGGCCGAGCGATGGGAGCCGAAACGCCTCGTCGACCTCTATAAGCGCGCCGGCGCGCGCTACTTTTTCGCGATGGCCAACCATCACGACAACCTCGACCTCTGGGCCAGCAAGCACCACGAGTGGAACTCGGTCCGCGTCGGCCCGAAAAAGGACCTCATCGCCGGCTGGGCCGAGGCCGCCCGCGCCGCCGGCCTGCCCTTCGGCGTGAGCGTCCACGCCGCCCACGCCTGGCTCTGGTATGAGGTCGCCCAGGGCGCCGACAAAACCGGCCCCAAGGCCGGCGTGCCCTACGACGGCCGCCTCACCGCCGCCGACGGCAAGGGCAAGTGGTGGGAGGGCCTCGACCCGCGCAAGCTCTACGCCCAGGACCACGAGCCCTCCCCCGGCTTCGAAAATCTCGGCGGCATCCACGCGCGCTGGAACTGGGGCGCCGGCGCCTCCCGGCCCGACGCCGCCTACAGCCAGGCCTTCTACGACCGCACGATCGACCTCATCAACCAGGCCAAGCCCGACCTGATCTACTTCGACGACACCGCCCTGCCCCTCTGGCCGGTCTCCGACGCCGGCCTCCAGATCGCCGCGCATTTCTACAACGCCAACCTCGCCCGCCGCGGCGACCCCGGCGTCCTCTTCGGCAAGATCCTGGCCGAGGACCAGCTCTCCGCCCTCGTCTGGGACATCGAGCGCGGCGTGCCCGCCGTCACCCTCCCCCGCCCGTGGCAGACCGACACCTGCCTCGGCGGCTGGCACTACGACCGCTCGGTGTATGAGAAAAACCGCTACAAGTCCGCCCGCGTCGTCATTCACATGCTCGCCGACATCGTGAGCAAGAACGGCAACCTTCTCCTCAACGTCCCGGTGCGCGGCGACGGTTCCATCGACGACAAGGAGGAGGCCATCCTCGAGCAGATCGCCGCCTGGATGCGGGTGAACGGCGAGGCCATCTACGCCACCCGCCCCTGGAAGACCTTCGGCGAGGGCCCCGCGTCCGAGGGCGTCCAGCTCTCCGCCCAGGGCTTCAACGAGGGCAAGGGCAAGCCCTTCACCGCCGCCGACGTCCGCTACACCGCGAGCAAGGACGGCAAGACGGTCTACGTCATCGTGATGGGCGCTCCCGCGGAGCCGCTCCGCCTCGCCGCCTTCGGCGCCGGCGCGCCCCGCGTCCGCGCCCTCTCCGTGCTCGGCGCCGACGCCGCCCCGGGCTGGACCCAGACCGGCGAGCATCTCGTCGTCGAGCCTCCCTCCGCCCGCCCCGTCTCCGACGCCGCGCTGGTCCTGAAGGTTTCCCTTTAAACCTCCGAGCGTCGGCCTGAGTGGCGCCGGGTCGCGGCGCCACATCGACGCCGGAATCCTGTCTTCGCCGCCCGGCCGGGCGGTGCCGAGAACCGCCGCGCCCTCGCGCCTAGCACCCCATTCCCATGAAACCCTGTCCGCGCCGTCTCTTCCCCGCGCTCCTCGCGCTCGCCTTGCCCGCCGCCGCGTCTCTCGCCAAGGAGCCGCCCTCCGAGTCTCGCTTCGCGCCCGAGGAGGGCTTCGGCATGGGCCCGCACGTCAACGCCGACCAGATCGCCCGCGCCGTCGCCGCGACCGCCCCCATCCCTCCCGGTCCCTTCGCCCCCATCTAGGACGCTGTGCGCGAGCACTACCGCGTGCCCGACTGGTTCCGCGACGGAAAGTTCGGCATCTTCATCCACTGGGGCCTGTATTCGGTGCCCGCATACCACAACGAGTGGTATCAGAAATACATGTATGGAAACGCCGGCATGCGGGACTGGCACATCAGGACCTACGGCCCGCTCGACCAGTTCGGCTACATCAAGTTCGCCGAGCAGTTCGCCACCAAGTTCGATCCCGCCGCCTGGGCCGCACTCTTCGCCGAGGCCGGCGCGACCTACATCGTGCCCACCGCCGAGCACCACGACTGGTATTCGCTCTGGGACAGCCAGGTCAGCCCGTGGAATTCGGTCAAAATCGGCCCGAAGTGCGACCTCATCGGCGAGCTCGCCTCGGCCGTGCGCGCCCGCGGGATGAAGTTCGGCGTCTCCAACCACAGCATCGAGCACTACACGTTCATCGACAAGCTGCCGCCCGCCGGCATGGCGTCCGACCTCGACGATCCCGCGCTCGCCGATTTCTACTGGGTGCATCGCAACGACGAAAAGCTCGACCGCTTCCTCCGCCTCTGGATCGAGAAAAATTTCGAGCTCATCGACCGCTACCAGCCC
>JAIXVY010000166.1 GCA_027482505.1 Opitutaceae bacterium
ACCGACGACAACGAAGGAGCCGACCGCGAGGTCGAGGCGGGTGTATTTGACGGGTGCAGGCTGCATGACGGCGAAAGAGAGTATGGGCGCGGAAAAGACGGCGCGATCAGCCGAGATCCTCGGCGGGCTCGGGCGCGCCACCGGCGCGAAGGCCGGCGATGGAACGGGCGAGGGCGGCGGCGCTGTCGCGAAAGGCGGAGACCACGGGGTCGCCGGTCGCCGCGAAGTCGTCGGGCGTGCCGGAAAAATGGATACGTCCGTGATCGAGAAAGGCGACGCGATCGCAGGCGGCCAGGGCCTCGGGCAGATCGTGGGTGACGACCACGGCGGTGAAGCCGAATTCTCGGCGCGCGTGCGCGATGAGGGTGAAGACGGCGTTGCGCCGCAGCGGATCGAGACCGGCGGTGGGCTCGTCGAAAAGCACGAGTTCCGGGCGGGTGACGAGGGCGCGGGCGAGGGCGAGGCGTTTTTGCATGCCGCCGGAGAGCTGGGACGGGTAGCGACGCGCGTCGTTTTCCAGCTCGAGCCGGCGAAGGGCGTCGGCCACGCGGGCGCGGATCTCGGGCTTGGGCAGGAGGGTGGCTTGTTCGAGCGGCAGGGCGACGTTCTCCCACGCGGTGAGCGAGTCCAGCAGGGCGTTGCCCTGGAAAAGATAGGAGCAGCGGCGGCGGAAGGCGGAGAGCGCGGTCTCGTCGTCGCGGGACAGCGGCAGGCCCTCGAAAAGCACGGCGCCGGAGTCGGGCGCGAGCACGCCGGCGAGACATTTCAGAAGGACGGATTTGCCCGTGCCGGATTTGCCGACCACGGCCAGCACCTCTCCCCGCTGCACCTCGAGCGTGACATCGGCGAGCACGACGCGTTCGCCGAAGCGCTTTTGCAGCGCTCGCGTGGCGAGGAGGGGGACGGAGGCGGGCTCGGACATGGCGGGCGGCGCGGGCTTCAGACCAGCAGGGAGGTGATGAGGTAGTCGGCGGCGAGCACGGCCACGCTGGAAAAGACGACGGCGCGAGTGGTGGACGCCGAGACGGCGCGCGCGCCGGTCGACCCCGAGCGTCGGTGGGCGTTGAAGCCGTTGTGGCAGCAGAGTGCGACGGTGAGGGCGCCGAAAACGAGGGCCTTGACCATGGATTGGCCCACGTCGCCGAGGTCGATCGAGGCGTCGACCGAGGACCAGTAAAGACTGGAGGGAAGGGGCAGCAGGACGGAACCGGACAACCAGCCGCCTACCAGGCCGACGAGGGCGAAGAAGGCGGTCATGATCGGGTAGACGATCAGGGCTGCGAGCAGGCGCGGGGCGACGAGGAAACCGTGCGGGTCTATGCCCATGGTTTCGAGGGCGTCGATCTGCTCGGAATTGCGCTGGATGCCGAGCTCTGCGACGAGGGCGGAGCCGGCCTGGCCGACGAGCATGAGGGCGGCGAGCACGGGGGCGAGTTCGCGGACCAGGCTGTTGGCCACCAAGGGACCGAGCATGGAGGCGGCGCCGAAGTCGCGCAGCGTGTGGTAGCCCTGGAGCCCGAGGACGAGGCCGGTGAAGAGGCCCACGATGAGGATGACGGGCAGGCAACGCACGCCCTGCTCGTAAACCGAACGCACCAGACGACGTCCCAGACGGCGGGAACCGATCGCGGATGCGAAGCCCCGCGCGGTGAAGCGCGCGAAGTCGCCGGATTCGGCGATGGTGCGGAGGGTGGCTTGGCCTAGGGCGGAGAGCACGGGTCGAGAGTTACAAGGCAACGGGCGACAAATGTCCAACGGCCATTCCGCCCCTTGGCGCTAGGCTTTCCGCAAAGGCCCCGCCTCGCGGTGATCCTCCCGTCCTGCCTGCCGCCTGCCTGGACGACCTAGATGTAACCCAATAGGTTACACCGGTCTTGGAGCGGGTCCGCAGGGCAAGAGGCGAAAAGCGGAATGTGTAACCCAATAGGTTACACGGGCGCGGCAAGGGGCGGGCTTGTGAGGCTGGACGAGGAAGTTGTTGTGCGCGCGCGGCAGGGCGGGCAGGAAGCCGGGGCATGCGAATCAGCGGTGGAGCAGCCCGAGGGGCGGTGTTGACGGTGCCGAAAGGCGACGCGGTGCGTCCGGCCACGGACGGCATGCGGCAGTCCGTGTTTTCCTCGCTCGGGGCGCGGGTGGCGGGCGCGCGTTTCGCCGACCTTTTCGCGGGCAGCGGCGGCTACGGCCTTGAGGCGTGGAGTCGCGGCGCCGCGGGCGGGGTGTTTGTGGAGCAAAACGCCAAGGCTGCGGCCTGCGTGCGTCAAAACATCGCCACCGTGGCCAAGAGCGCGCGGCGAGAGGCGGGCGAGCTGCGGCTGGTCCTGGGCGACGCGCTGGCGTGGCGGCCGGCGGCGGGCGAGGCGGCGCCGGATTTGATCTTCGTCGATCCGCCTTATCCGATCATCACGGAGATCGCGCCGCGGCTTTTCGCGGGCCTGATCGAGGCGACGGCGGGCGCGGACGATCCCATCGTGGTTTTCGAGCATCCGGGGGAAATCGAGCTGACGCCGGAGGGCTGGAGCCTGATCAAGCGCATCGGCCGCGGCGCTCGGCAGCCGACGGTGGGGTTTTTCCGCAGAACGTGAGGTGCGCGGCGGGGCTTAGCCGCCGACTCGGCCGTGGAGGGCCATGCCTAGCGCGACGGCGGCGGCGGTCTCGAGGCGCAGCACGCGTTCGCCGAGCGAGCACAGGGTGAAGCCGGAGGCGCGCAGCGCGTCGCGATCGGCGTGGCCCCAGCCGCGCTCGGGGCCGAGGGCGAGGACGAGTTCGCCCGCCGCGGAGCCGTGAAGCGCTTCGGAAAACGGGGCGGTGGCCTCGTAGTTGTCCAAGGCCAGGCGGGGTGCGGCGAGGACGGTCGGCAGCGCGGCGAGCGCGGAGGCGAGCGTGTGGGTCCAGGTGACGGCGGGCAGGCGTGTGTCGCAGGCCTGGGCGGCGCCGGCGAGCAGGTGGCGGCGCCATTCGCCGGAGGTCCAGAGCGACGACGAGGCGTAGTTGGGGTCGGCCCGCTCTGTAGCGATAAAATGGATACTGGATGCGCCTAGCGTGGCGGCGTCGCGCAGGAGATCCCGCGCGGTTTGGGGGCGGGGCAGGCCGAGCAGCAGAGTGACGGGCGGGAGCGGCGGGGGCTCGCGCCCGGGCGCGAAGGCGATGCGGAGCGCGGAGGCGTCGTCCGAGACGAAGGTGGCGACGCCGAGCGGGCCGTCGACCACGCCGGCCACGAAGGTGTCTCCCGGAGAGCGGCGCAGCACCTTCAGGATGTGCTGCGCGCGCGGGTCGGCGAGCGGCAGGGGGGAAGCGAGTTCGCCGGGCTCGAACAAAACCAGGTTCATGGGAGCGAGGAGCAGGGAGGGCGGAGGCGGGAGCGGGGAGCAGGAATGGATGCCACCGGGAATTATCTCCCCGCTCTTTGCTCCCCGCTCCTAGCCAAGGATGGCGTCGATGCGCGCGAGCTCCTCGGCGGAGAAGCGGGTGTTCTCCAGCGCGCCTACGCAGTCCTCGATCTGGGCGACCTTGCTGGCGCCGATGAGGGCGGTGGTGACGCGCGCGTCGCGCAGCACCCAGGCGAGGGCCATGCGGGCGAGGCTCTGGCCGCGCTCCTGGGCGATCACGTTGAGCTTTTGCACCTTGGTCACGACCTCTTGGGTGATGCCGTCGGCGTTTAGGAAGGGGCTGTTGGCGCTGGCGGCGCGGGAGTCGGCGGGGATGCCGCCGAGGTAGCGGTTGGTGAGGAGTCCCTGGGCGAGCGGGCAGAAGGGGATGCAGCCCATGCCCTCGCGATCAAGCACACCGAGGAGCTCGGGCTCGATCCAGCGGTTGAACATGTTGTAGACCGGCTGGTGGATGAGGGCGGGGACGCCCATGTCGCGCAGGATCTGGGCGGCGCGCGCGGTGGTGGGCGCGTCGTAGCTGGAGACGCCGACGTAGAGGGCCTTGCCGGACCGCACGGCGGAGGCGAGGGCTCCCATCGTTTCTTCCAGCGGGGTGTGGGGATCGGGGCGGTGGCTGTAGAAGATGTCGACGTAGTCGAGCCCCATGCGTTTGAGCGAGGCGTCGAGCGAGGAGAGCAGGTATTTGCGCGAGCCCCATTCGCCGTAGGGGCCGGGCCACATGCGGTAGCCGGCCTTGGTCGAGATCACCAGCTCGTCGCGGTAGGGCGCGAGGTCGAGCCGGAGCATCTTGCCGAAGTTCTCCTCGGCGGAGCCGGGGGGAGGCCCGTAGTTGTTGGCTAGGTCGAAATGGGTGATGCCCAGGTCGAAGGCGCGGCGCACCATGGCGCGGCCGTTCTCAAATTGGTCCACGCCGCCGAAATTATGCCAGAGCCCGAGGGAGATTTTGGGCAGCAGAAGGCCGGAACGTCCGCAGCGGGCGAAGAAGGAGGTGTTGTCGTAACGGGTGGGAGAGGCGTCGTAGGGCATGGGGGAGGATGCAAGGGCAAGTTGATCGCGGAAAAAGGGCGACCCGAAAGAGGTCGCCCGAGAGTTTACGGTTGGAAACGACGGCGTTGGTGGCGGCGGGTCAGAAATCGTTTTCGCAGTTTTTGCCGCCGTAGGGATCGTTGACGTAGCGATCGGGCTTGGGGGCGATACGTTCGGCGACGGTCTCCATGTTTTGGATCCAGTTTCCGTTCACGAGGAACTTCCACTGGCCCTTGCCCTTTTTTACCGGGACAGTGACGGACCAGCTGCCGTCCTCTTGTTTGGCGAGCGGGGTGGCGAAGGCGTCCCACTTGTTGAATTCGCCGGCCAGATTCACCTCCTTGACCGTCTGGGCCTCGCGGCGGGAGGGCTTGTAGGTGAAGGTGGCGTCGACCACGTCACCCGAGGCGGCGGCGGAAGAGGCGGGGGCTTTTTCCTCCGCGGAAAGGAAGCCCAGGGTGGCGACGAAGAGCGTGGCGAGGAGCAGAAGTTTTTTCATGATGGCGGTGGGTTGTGGTTGGCGGTTCAGGGGGGAGGAAGGGCGGTCCAGCGGTAAACGACGACGGTATGGCCGGGGAGTGAGAGAGTGGGCGCCAAGGCGGGCGGCTCGGCGGTGTCGGAGTGGATAACGGTCGGCGCGCCGAGCAAGGCCACGGCGGTCGGCAGCTCGAGGGTCGCGTCGTGCGGCTTTGCGGCGACGTTGGCGACGACGAGCACGGTGTCGGTCCCTGAAGCGCGCAGATCGGCGTAGACGCCGCGGCCGGAGACTTTGAAGCCTGGGACGGGACTTCCGGAGCGCAGGGCTTCGCTCCGGGCGCGGAGGCGGACGAGGCGCGTGTAGTGGTTGAACAAAGACGCGGGGTCGGCGCGCTGGGCGGCGAGGTTGACTTCCTTGTAGTCGCCGAAGGGAGCGCGCCAGGGGGTGGCGGTGGAGAAGCCGGCGTGGTCGTCGCCGCTCCATTGGTAGGGGCGACGGATGTCGGGGTCGGGCTTTCCGCCCTGTTGCCCGAGCTCTTCGCCGTAATAGATGAAGGGCAGGCCGGGCGCGGTGAACTGCAGCGAGGCGGCGAGGCGGGCCTTGGCGGCGTCGCCACCGAGGCGGGTCATGGCGCGGGGCTGATCGTGATTGGCGAGAAAGGTGGCCCAAAGCCCGACGCGGTATGCGTCGCGGGTTCGGGCGAGGCGCTGGGCGAAGAGGTTGGGCGTGCCGAAGCCCGCGGTCTCGAGGAGGGCGTTGGCGAGGTCGAAGTCGAAGGTGGCGTCGACGCCGCCGCCGGCGACGTAGGAGGCGGCCTGATCGGTGTCGGCCCAGACTTCGCCGACGAGGAAGACGTCGGGTTTCAGTTCGCGGCAATAGTCGCGGTATTGACGGAGCCAGCGCTTGGTGGCGGGCGTGTCCTGAAGGCTGTCGCCTTGCTCGTGGAGGTAGCGGACGGCGTCGAGGCGGAAGCCGTCCACGCCGACGTCTTTAAGCCAAAAGCGGGCGACCGCACGGTGATGGTCGGTCACGGCCTGCTCCTGGAAGTTCCAGTCCGGCATGCCGGAGTCGAAGACGCCGTAGTAGTATTCGCCGTCCTTGTAGTGCCAGCAGCGGTCGCCCCAAGGGCCGGCGGGCTGGAGGGGTTTATCGGAGAAGCGGAAGAGGTCGCGAAGCGAGGCGGGCTGAAAGCGGAAGCCCGGAACCTGAAGCGGAGGTGGCGGCGGGTTCTCGGACGTCGCGGCGAGAAAGGCGGGGTGACGGGCGCTGGCGTGGTTGAGCACGAGGTCGATGACGACGCGGATGCCGCGCTTGCGCGCCTCGGCGAGAAAGCGACGGAAAAGGGCGAGGTCGCCGTAGTGCGGATTCACCGCGAAGTAGTCGGTGACGTCGTATCCGTGATAGCTCGGCGAAGGGTTGATGGGCAGCAGCCAGATGGCGGAAACGCCGAGATCGGTCGTGGTGGCGGGGTCGCCGTCGTTTAGGGTGTCGAGACGTTCGATCAGGCCCTGGAAATCGCCGATGCCGTCGCCGGCGAGCGCCCCTTCGCGCGCGTCCGCGTAGGAGCGGGTGAAAATCTGGTAGAACACGGCTGAGCACCACCAAGGCCGCGCCGCGGGAGGGGCGGCGGGGGACTCGCCGGCGAGGCGGGCCTGCATCGCCGGCGCCACGAGGAGCGCGCAAAGGGCGCGGAGCGCGCGGGCGCTAGATGAAGAGCGTTTCACGGAGGAACCTGGCGTAGGTGTCGCCATGTTTTTTGAGCCACTCGTTGCGGGCCTCGGACCAGGTGAGGGCGCGGCCTTTCTCGGCCTCGATCCACTTATGTTTCCGGATCTCCTCCTTCATGATGTAGGTCATGCGGTAGAAGGGATCGTGGACCATCATGGGCGGCACGGGGACGTGGTCTTCGGTCTCGAGGATTTTTCGCATGGCTGCGGTAGTTTGGTCGGTTTGGACCGCGGTAGGGGTGGGCGAGGTCATGGGCGGGGAAAACCAGCGAGGGGCGGGGCGCTCACCGGATGACCTGCTCGGTCTGCGCGTCGAACAAGTGGGCCTTGGCAAGCGCGAGGTGGACGGTGAGGTCGGAGCCGACGTCGAAGCGTCGTTCGGTATGGAGACGGGCGATGAAGGCGGAGGCGCCGGTCTTGAGGTAGACGTTGGTTTCCGCGCCCATGGGTTCGGCGAGCTCGATGCGAGCGGTGATCGGCGTGGTGTCGGCGCCGCGCGGCTCCTCGTAGATCGACTCGGGGCGGAGGCCCAGGACGACCTCGCGGTCCAGGTTCTTCTCGGCGCGCCGGGCGAGATCGCCCGCCAGCGGGACGAAAACGGCGTCGGTCTCGGCCTGCTCGACGAATACGAGCCGCCCCTGGCGCCGCTGGACATGGCC
>JAIXVY010000398.1 GCA_027482505.1 Opitutaceae bacterium
ATCAGGAACTCGCCCGGGGCAGCGTCGATGTCGTCATGGACGAACGCACCCTCCGCGAGCTCTACCTTGCGCCCTTCGAGGCGGCCGTGGTCGAGGGCGGCGCGCTCACCGTAATGAACGGCTACAATCGTTTTCGGGGCGAGTTTTGCAGCCACAACGCCTACCTGAACCACCAGGTGCTCAAGTCCGAATGGGGTTTCCCCGGTTTCGTCGTGAGCGATTGGGGAGGCGTGCACGAGACCGTGGCCGGCGCCCTTGGCGGACTCGATGTCGAGATGCACGCGGGAGAGGCCATCCGGCATTTCCGCGCTCCGCTTGTCGAAGCCGTGCGAGATGGCCGAGTGCCTCTCGCCGTGGTCGATGAGATGGCGCGCCGCGTCCTCTACGTCATGGCCAAGATCGGCAAGCTGGGCGGCCGCGAGCGCGCCCGGGGCGCGCGCAACACGGCCGACCACCACGCGCTCGCCCGCGAGGTCGCCGAACAAGCCATCGTGCTGCTCAAAAACGACCGCGCCGTCCTTCCTCTTTCCGCCGGCCGTGTCCGCCGCCTTCTGGTCATCGGAGCCAACGCGGATGTGCGCCACACCTCCGGGGGCTGGAGCGCCGAGGGCAAACCGCTCTTCGAAACCACGCCTCTGCAGGGTCTGCGCGGAGTGCTTTCGCCAGACGTGGAGTTAACCCACATACCGGGCCCCTTCACCGAGATTTATTCGCCCTTGCCCGAGTCGGTGATCGCAACCGTTGACTCAAGCGACCTCGCCCGCGGCGCGGCCCAAAAAGGCTGGCTTGTGGATTATTTCGCCGCGGAAACGCCCGCTATCCGCCCGTCAGGCGAAGGCTTCGAGCGCGTGGTGGACTGCCACTGGGGCGCCCGCCCGCCTTCTTTCGCGTCCACTCGCTCCGCGCGTTTTAAGGTGGAGATCATCGCCCCCGAATCCGGCGTCTACCGCTTCGAACTCCTCCACGACGGCAAGGCACGCCTCGCCGTGGACGGAGTCCAGGTCATCGACTCTGAAAATCCACCTTCCGCGCTCCGCGGCGCCACCGGCTCCGCCGAGCTTGCCGCCGGCCGGCGACACAGCCTCGTGGTCGAGTTTTCCCGCGCCGCTGGCGAAGGGCGTTGCTCCTTCGGCTGGCGTCTGCCCTCGCGCAGCCCCATTTCCCCCGAAAATCTCGCCGCCCGCGCGAAGGATGCCGACGCCGTCGTGTTTCTCACGGGAAACCGCCTGGGCCACGGTCGCGCCCAGGAGTGCGAAGGCGCGGACCGACCCAGCCTCGCCTTGCCCGAGGGTGAAAACGAGGCCGTGACCGCCGTGCTCGCCTCCCGGCCCGACACCGTGGTGGTCAATCAAAGCGGCGCGCCGGTCGACATGCCGTGGGCCGACCAAGCCTCGACTCTCGTCCAATACTGGTTCTCCGGCATGGACGGCGGCACCGCGCTCGCCCGGGTTCTCTTCGGCCTGGTAAACCCGTCCGGCCGCCTTCCTTTCTCCATTCCGCGAAACCTCGCCGACACACCCGCCCACGCCCTGGGCGAATACGGCCCCGTTCGCGTCGAATACAAGGAGGGCCTGTTCATCGGCTACCGCTGGCACGACTCGCGCAACATCGCCCCGCTCTTCCCCTTCGGCCACGGACTCTCCTACACGACGTTCGCCATCGGCTCGCCTGAGCCCGAGTTCACCTCGATTCGCGCCGGCGAAACATTGCGCGTTCGCGTCCCCGTGTCGAACACCGGTCGCAAGACTGGAGCCGAAGTGGTTCAACTCTACCTGGGGCACCCGGTCTCGTCGCTCCCGCGCCCGATCCGCGAGCTTCGCGCCTTCGCCAAAGTATCGCTTCAGCCCGGAGAAATCCGCCTGGTCGAGCTTGAACTCCCGGCCCGCGCTTTCTCGGTTTGGGACGACACCGCCAAAACCTGGCGCATAGACGCCGGTGAATATACGCTCGAATCGGGCGCATCCTCCCGCGCTCTCGCCGCGCCGGTGACTGTTCTGCTTCGTTGACCACGCCCGCTCCGCACCTTGCGGGTTTATCCGCTTCCGCGGCATCACAAAGCGGTGTAATTCATCTGGCGAATTCCACTGGTTAACCATGTCCGCATCTGGAATGATTTTTCGTTAAATTTCACAGCTCCGCCCCAAGAGCATGACCCTCTTCGCAGTCTCCTCCACCCCGCTCTGGCTCGCGCTTGGTGCTTTGGCGTTAGGCTCTCCGCTACACGCCCTTACCTCGGTGCAATCCAAACCTGCCGGCCTGCTTACCAATCTGCTCTCCCGCGCGGAAAAGAGCCTCATCACCACGCCGTATCCGTCGTTCTCCTGGATCGTTCCAACCACGGACGAGGGCGACGCCCAAAGCGCCTACCGCCTCCTCGTCGCCACCCGGCCCGATCTTCTCGTAGAAGGCGAAGCCGATCTCTGGGACAGCGGCAAAATCGCCGCCGACCGCTCGCTCCATGTCCGCTACGCCGGCCCGCGCCTGGAGTCCGGACAAACCGCGTGGTGGACCGTCCGCACCTGGAACCGCGTCGGCCGGCCTTCCGCCTACGCCACCCCGCAAAGATTCAATGTCGGCCGCACCGACCGTTCCGCCGACAAGTGGCCCGGAGAGAGCCGCTGGGTTCGCCTTCCCGATGAAAACGGCGAAGAGCGCTGGACTTTCGAGGACCGCCACCCAGTCGCCTACCACGAACAAGCGCCGGTCCGCTCCGTCGCCCGCCCCGACGGCGTGACCTTTCTCGACTTTGGCAAGGCCGCCTTCTCCGGCCTTCGCCTCGAGTTGACGTGGACGCCTCCGCCCGGCGGCCCCGCAAGCGTCCAAATAGAGGTGGTGGTAGGAGAAAAAGCGCGTCCGGACGACGAGTCCATCGAACCGCGCCCAGGCGGAGGCGTGATCTACCGCCGCTATCCACTCGATATCGCCCCAGGCACGCGGACCTACACCGTCGCGTTCCCGCGCTTCGTGCCCAAATACCCGCATAGCCAGGCCATGCCCGCCCACATGCCGGAGGTCGTCCCCTTCCGCTACTGCGAGCTTCGACCCGGCGCGGAAAAGGTGTCCGTCGTCTCGGCCCAACGCCTTGCCCTCTGGTATGAGTTCGACGACGAAGCCGCATCGTTCGCGTCGAGCTCGCCTGCGCTAGACCAGGTGTATCAGCTTTGCAAATACTCGCTGAAGGTGAACACCTTCAACGGCGACTTCGCCTCCAGCGAGCGCGAGCGGATGATGTATGAGGCCGACACCTTCATCCAGCAGATGGGACACTACGCCGCCGACCGCGAGTTCGCCATCGCCCGCTACAGCGTGGAGAACATGCTTTACCACGGCTCCTGGCCCACCGAGTGGATCTCCCACTGCCTTCTCATGGTTTGGGCCGACTACTGGCACACCGGCGATTCCTCGCTGCTCGCCCGCCACTACGAAACGCTAAAGCCCAAGACCCTGACCGCCCTCGCCCGCGAGGATGGCCTGATCAGCACTCGCACCGGCCTGCAAACTTCGGCCTTTCTCGCCTCCATCCACGCGCCCCAACTGCGCGATATCGTCGACTGGCCAACCCACATGGCCGACGGCTTTGAGTTCCGCGACTACAACTCGGTCGTCAACGCCTTCCACCACCGCTCGCTCGTGCTCATGGCCAAAATCGCCGGCGAGTTGGGCCGAACCGAGGACCAGGCCACCTACGCCGCGCGCGCCGACAAGGTGCGCGCCTCCTTTCAGTCCGCCTTCTTCGATTCGGCCGCCGGCCTCTACCGCGATGGCATCGGCAGCGAGCACCACTCCTTCCACGCCAACCTATTCGCGCTCGCCTTCGACCTCGTGCCCGCAGATCGACAGCTCGGCATTCTTGCCTGGCTGAAATCCCGCGGCATGGCCTGCGGAGTTTATCCCGCTCACTACGTTCTCGAAACCTTCTTCGACCACGACGAGGCCGACCATGCCCTGTCCCTGCTCACCTCTAATGGCGACCGCGGCTGGCTCAACATGCTGCGCATGGGTTCCACCGTCACCACCGAAGCGTGGGACATGAAATACAAACACAACATCAGCTGGACCCACGCCTGGAGCGCCTCGCCCGCCCACATCATCCCGCGCAAGCTCATGGGCATAGAGGCCGCCGAGCCCGGCTTTGGTCGCGTCAACATCCGCCCGCGCCTCGCCTCGCTCGAACAAGCCTCGGTCAAGCTCCCCACCATTCGCGGCGACATTCGCCTCTTCGCAACGAATATTCCCGCGCAAAATTACACGCTGGACCTCGAGCTACCCGCCAACGTCCGCGCGTCGGTTTTCGTGCCGGTTTTCGAACGCGCCTCCGATGACGTGCTAGTCGATGGCGTCGCCATGCACGCTCGTCGCTGCGGCGCATGGCTGGAGTTGCCCGACATAGCCTCGGGTGGTCACAAAATCGAACGGCTGCGCCAATGCTCCCCCATTCATTAGCCGCCCGCCTTCTGCGTTTGTCCAGATGGGGCGCGTCTTTTTTCGCCCTCAGCCTTGGTTTTGGCGCCGCCTCCCTTTCCGGCGCGGCCGAGTCCGCCCGCGCCGTGCGCCTGCTCTGCGCCGGCGATTCGATCACCGAGGGCGGTTCCAGTTTTTCCAACTGGCGCTTCCCTCTCTGGGAAAAACTCACCGCCGCCGGTTACCACGTCGAGTTCGTCGGCTCGCGCACTTCGCCTAGCCGCATAGGCCCGCTTCGTCACGAGGGCTACGGCGGCAAGAACGTCGAGTTTCTCGCCGCTCAACTCGAGAAATCATTCCCTTCGCCCGCGCCGGACATCCTGCTGCTGCACGCGGGCCACAATCACTTCGCCGACGAGAAACCCGTGCCTGGCATGCTGGCCGCCACCGAGCGCATCATCGCGCGGGCTCGCGGCGCCAATCCTCGCGTGATCGTGCTTCTCGCCCAAGTGAGCCCCAGTCTCAAGCTGCCCAAATACTCCTATATACCCGAGTTCAACTCGGCGCTCCTCAGCCTAGCCTCCCGGCTATCCACCTCCGATTCGCCAGTGCGAATCGTCGACCAAGCCTCCGGCTTCGACCCCGCGGCCGACACCGTAGCCGACCTGGTGCACCCCAACGATTCCGGATCCGCCAAGATGGCGGGGAAATGGTTCCAAGCCCTAGTCGCCGTTTTGCCCGCGCCCGCCGAGGCCCTCATAGCGCCGGAGATCCTCACCTACAAGAGCGCCGACGGGCGCCCCTTGTCGCTCCATGTTTTTTCGCCAGCCGGCACCGCCGCCAAGCCGCGACCGGCCATCGTCTTTTTCTTCGGCGGCGGATGGAGTTCGGGCACGCCGCTTCAGCATTACCCCGAGGCTCGTCACTTCGCCGACCGCGGCTATGTCGCCTTCACCGCCGACTACCGCATTACCGCCACACATCCGACGGCCACGCCCTTCGATTCGCTCTCGGACGCCAAATCGGTCATTCGCTATCTTCGGCAACACTCCGGTAAATTGGGCATCGACCCAAATCGAATCATCGCCGCCGGCGCCTCCGCGGGTGGCCAGCTCGCCGCAGCCTGCGCGCTGTCTCCCGCCTTCGACGATCCCGCCGACGACCTGCGCGTCACCGCTCGCCCCGACGCGCTTCTGCTCTGGTATCCCGTGCTCGACAACGGCCCCGGCGGCTACGGCGCCGGCCGCATTGGCGAGCGCTACCCTCAGTTCTCGCCGATTCATCTGCTCGCCTCGGCCAAAACACCTCCTCCTACGCTCCTTTTTCTCGGCACAAAAGACAGCTACCTGTCCTCGACCCGCGCCCAGGAATACCAGCGCCTCGCGCGCGCCGCCGGAGGACAATGCGAGCTCAAGCTCTTCGAGGGCGGCGTGCACCCGCTCTACGAATACCGCTCTCCGTCTTCCGAGAATCTAACGCGTCGCGCCGAGTGCCTCGCGATGGCCGACGCCTTTCTCCGCTCCCTCGGCTACCCCTAGCGTTCACCGATTTCTTCCCGAATTCCGTCATGCCCGCCTCCAAGACCATCCAGCCGTTCTCACACGAGCGCCCCGTCCTCCTCGACATGGTGCACCACAATCCCGGCGAGACGCCCTTCGCCACCCAGTTCGCGGACGCCGGGCGCCTCGCCGCCCACGGTTTCACCGGACAAGTAGCCAAGAGTCTCAACTTCGCCCTCGGCTTCGATGAGATCCTGCCCGGCGCCTTCCCTGCCAACGCCACCGAACGTGCTTGGCTCGACGATCTCGCCGCCGCAAAGGACGCCGAGATCGCTGCCTGCGTGCGCTCCGGCATCGATGTTTACTACCATACCGATTTCTTCGTGCTCCCGCGACGCGTCCTTGAGCTAATGCGCAACGAGATTTGCGACGAGGCCGGCCGCATCGACGTCACCCGTCCCGCCACGCTCGAGCTCTATCGCCGCGTGCTCGCCGCGCTCTTCAAACGCTTCCCCAACGTCACCGGCATAATGGTCCGCGTCGGCGAAACCTACCTCTTCGACGCGCCCTACCACGCGGGCAACACCGCCGTCCCCCTCCATGACCCCAAGGTTCCGCGCGCCGCACAGATCCAGCGTTACATCACCCTAATAAACTTCCTCCGCGAGGAGATCTGCGTGCGCCACGGGCGCCGCTTCATCCATCGCACCTGGGACTATTTCGCCGATCGCTTCCACGCCGATCCATCCTTCTACCTTGCGGTCACCGAAGCCATCGAGCCCCACCCGCTGCTCGCGTTCTCCATCAAGCACACCGGCTCCGACTTTTTTAGAAACTCGCACGCCAACCGCTGCCTCGGCATCGGCCGCCACCCGCAGATGGTCGAGGTGCAATGCCAGCGCGAATACGAGGGCAAGGGCGCCATCCCCTGCTACATCGCCCGTGGCGTAATCGATAGTTTCCCCGAACACCCGCAGCGCGTCGGCCTGCGCGATTGGCGCAGAGACTCCCGCTACGCTGGCATCTTCACCTGGACTCGCGGCGGCGGCTGGTTCGGACCCTACTTGCGCGACGAATTCTGGCCCGAACTCAACGCCCGCGTGCTCTCCGCCTGGCAAGCCATGCCCTCCGCATCCGAGGAGGATGTCTTCGCCCACGTCGCCCGCGATGCCTACGGCCTCGACGCCGGCTCCGCCTCCGCGCTGCGCGAACTCGCCCTCACCAGCGAGGACGTGATTCTGCACGGCCGCTACTGCATGGCCGCCGCCGAGCTTGAGGGCTTCCGTTACGAGTCGACCAATCTTTGGATGCGCGACGAATGCATGGGCGGCATCACTCAGCTCGCCGACACCTTCGCCGCCTTGGAAAAAGCCGGCCGCCTCGACGAGGCGCTCGCCGAGAAGCGCCGCGCCGCCGAACTCGCCGCCAAGCTACCCGCCATCGCCGACCGCATCACCTTTGGCGACCCCGGTCGCACCGCCTTCGTCCGCTGGAGCGCCCGCTACGCCGAAAAACTCTTCGCCTGGGTGGCCGAGGGCTGGCCTCTGCTCGTCCTCCGCTGGCGCGACGGCCTCGCCGGTCGAGGCGATACCCAACCCGATCTCTCGCGCTACGAAGCCGCTCGCGCCGCCGCGTTGGCGATGAGCACCACGCCCAGTTCCTGGGCCACCGGTTTCTACGGCCACTACTGGAATTGGCCCGGACAGCCGCCCACCCCGGGCATGGACGACTCGGTGCGCAATCCATGGGCCCCGCCGCGCGGGCCCGTCCAACGCGAAGACTGGCAGCCGCAGACCGAAACGACCGAGTAACCCCATACCCGCACCTATTCCCTTTCGCCACATGTCCACGCCCGCTCTCTTCAACGTCGCCGGCAAAGTCGTCGTCGTCACCGGCGCCACCGGCACGCTCACCGGCTCCGCCGCCGACTATCTCGCCACCCAAGGCGCCCGCGTCGTCTACCTCGGGCGATCCCAGTCCAAGCTCGACACCGCGCTCGCCAAGATTCGCGGCGCCCATCCCGCCGCCGAGGTCCTCGGCCTCGTGGCCGATGTCTCTGATCGCGCCGCTCTCGAGCGCGCGCGCGACGCCATCGTCGCCAAGTGGGGCCGCGTCGACGCGCTCCTCAACGGCGCCGGCGGCAACCAGCCCGGCGCGGTCATCACGCCCGACAAGACCTTCTCCGACCTCGATTTCGCCGCGTTCGAGCAGGTGATTGACCTCAATCTCCACGGCACGGTTCTCCCTTCGCTCGTCTTCACCCCCGCCCTGCTCGCGTCGAACTCCGCCAGCGTGATCAACTACTCCTCCGCCTCCGTCGCGCGCGCCGTCACCCGCGTCGTCGGCTACTCCGCCGCCAAGGCGGCCGTGGACAACTTCACCCGCTGGCTCGCCGTCGAGTTTGGTCGCCGCACCAAAGGCACCGTGCGCGTCAACGCTCTCGTCCCCGGCTTCTTCCTCGGCGAGCAAAACCGCCGCCTTCTCACCAACGAAGACGGCTCCCTCACCTCGCGCGGCCAATCCATTTGCGCAATGACGCCCTTCGGTCGCTTCGGCACGCCCGACGAACTTCACGGCGCCATCCACTACCTCGTGGCCGACGCCTCGAAGTTCGTCACCGGCACCACCCTCGTCGTCGACGGCGGCTTCGGTGTCTTCTCCGGCGTTTGATCCGGCTCGCCCGCCTGCGCCCATGAAATGTTTCCGCATCGACGCTCCGGGGGCTTTCTCCTTCGCGGAGGCGCCCGCGCCCAAGCCCGCAGCAGGCGAGGCCCTGCTGCGAGTTCGCCGCCTCGGCTACTGCGGCTCCGATCTGTCCACCTTCCGCGGCGCGAACCCGCTTGTCACCTACCCTCGTATCCCCGGCCACGAGATCGCCGCCGAAATCATGGAACTCGGCGCCAGAGCGCCCGCGAACCTTTCCCTTGGGCAACTCGTTACCGTCGTCCCCTACACCGCCTGCGGCCGCTGCACCGCGTGTCGCGCCGGACGCCTCTGCCGGCACAACCAGACCCTAGGTGTGCAACGCGACGGCGCCTGCTCGGAGTTCATAGCCGTTCCCTGTGACACGATTCTCACCGCGCCGGGCCTCTCGCTTGAGGCCCTCGCGCTCGTCGAGCCGCTCTCCGTCGGCTTCCACGCCGTTGAGCGCGGGCGCGTCACCGCCGCCGATACCGTCGCCGTGCTCGGCGCGGGCATGATCGGTCTCGGCGCCATCGCCGGCGCCGCCCAAACCGGCGCGCGCGTCATCGCCGTGGATGTGGACGACGGCAAACTCGCCCTCGCCCGCCGCGCCGGCGCGCGCGAAACCATCAACTCCCGCTCCGACTCGCTCCACGATCGTCTCCACGCCCTCACCGACGGCGACGGCGCTTCCGTCGTGATCGAAGCCGCCGGTTCGCCGGAGACGTTTCGCGCCGCCATCGACGAGGTCTGCTTCGCCGGACGCGTCGTCTACATCGGCTACGCCAAGGCCCCCGTCACCTACGAGACGAAGTATTTTGTCATGAAGGAGCTCGACATCCTCGGCTCCCGCGGCGCGCTCCGCCCGAACTTCGAGGCTGTCATCCGCCTGCTCCAGTCCGGTCGCTACCCGATCGCCGAGACCATCACGCGCATCGCTCCGCTCGCCGAGGCCGGCGAGGCCCTGCGCGCTTGGGAAGCGAATCCCGCCGCCATCACCAAGATTCAAATCTCCCTCGACTAAACTTCCCGCCCGGCCGCTTCAGCCACCTCGCCCATGCCACGCATCCAGTCCATCGACTTCTTCCGCGCCGTATCGCCCGTCTCGCGCCCCATCGCGGACAGCACCCATTCCATCGACGAGATCGCCTTCGTCGTCACCCGGATCACGCTCGACAACGGCATCGTCGGCGAGGCCTACCTCCTCTCCTTCCATTACTCGCCCCAAGCTATCGCCGGCGCTCTGCGCGACATCCGCCCGCTCGCGCTAGGCTGGGAAGTCAGCGAAACCGGCCGCTTCATCGCCGAATACGAAAAAGAGTCCGAATATTTCGGCCGCGCCGGCATCCACCGCTGGGCGCTCGGCTCGATCAACATCGCCATGTGGGACGCTTGGGCCCGCACCCTAGGCCAGCCTGTCTGGCGGCTTTTCGGCGCTTACCGCGACCGCGTTCCGCTCTATGGCAGCGGCGGCTGGATCTCCTACTCCACCGAAGAACTCCTCGACGAAGTCACACGCTACGTGAAACGCGGTTTCCGCGCCGTGAAGATCAAGGTCGGCTCCCCCGAGCTAGATCGCGACATCGAGCGCCTGCACCGCGTCCGCGAGGCCGTCGGCCCGTCCATCAACATCATGATGGATGCCAACCAGGGCATGAACGTCCCCTCCGCCCTCGCGCTTTGCCAGGCGGTGCGCCCGCTTCGCATCACCTGGTTTGAGGAACCCGTTACCAACACCGACTTCGACGGCTACGCGCAGCTCCGCCGCCAGGCCGGCATCTCCCTCGCAATGGGCGAACGGGAGTTCGACGGCACCGCCCTGCGCGAGCTCATCCGCCGCGACGCGCTCGACCTCTGGCAGCCCGACATCCTTCGCCTCGGCAGCGTCGAGGCCTGGCGCGCCACGGCCTTACTCGCCAACGAAAACCACATCCCCGTCCTGCCCCACTACTACAAGGAATACGACGTGCCGCTGCTCATGACCGTGCCGCGCGCCTTCGGCTCCGAGTCCTTCGACTGGGTCGACGGCCTCATCGACCATCCCATCCGAATGCAGGACGGCTTCGCCTACCCGCACGACACGCCCGGCTGGGGATTCCGCTTCAAAGACTCGAGCCTCTCCCCGCTCTGATTTTCGGCCTCTGTCTCTTCCGTATCCGCCATGGACTACCGTAGTCGCCCGCTGCTCGAGGAGTGCTTCCGCTGGTTCGGCCCCGCCGACCCTGTGCCGCTTCACTACATCCGCCATGCCGGCGCGAGCGCCGTCTTCACCTCGCTCCACCAGATTCCCTACGGTGAGCTCTGGCCGCGCGAGTCGATCCGCGAGCGCAAGGAACAGCTCGCCGCCGCCGGCCTGCGCTGGACCGCCGTCGAATCCGTCCCCGTGCACGAGGACATCAAGACCGGCTCGGGCGACCTCCGCCGCCTGTTCGACAACTACGCCCAGACCCTCCGCCACCTCGCCGCCGAGGGCGTCCACACCGTCGTCTACAACTTCATGCCCGTGCTCGACTGGGTGCGCACCGACATGCGCCACGTCCTGCCCGACGGCACCGAGTGCCTGCTCTTCGACCCGGTCAAATTCTGCGCTTTCGAACTCCACGCCCTCAAATGCCCCGGCGCCGAGGCCGACTTCACCCCGGAGCAAATCTCCGCCGCCGCGGCGTGGTGGGCCGGGCTCTCCGACGACGCCCGCGCCACCTTCGTCAAAACCATCATCGACGTCTTCCCCGGTGTGAAGTGGGGCCTCACGCTCGACGACATCCGCGCACGCCTCGCCGCCTACGCCAAGATCGGCCGCGCCGAGCTCACCGCCAATCTCGGGCGTTTCCTCAACCATGTCGTGCCCGTTGCCGCCGAGTGCGGTGTGCGTCTGGCCATTCATCCCGACGACCCGCCCTTCCCCGTGCTCGGACTGCCGCGCATCGTCTCCACCGAAGCCGATGTCGCCGCCCTCTTCGCCCTCGCCGACCACGAAGCCAACGGCCTCTGCTTCTGCTCCGGCTCCTTCGGCGCGCGGCCCGACAACGATCTGCCCGCCATGGCGCGCCGCTTCGCCTCGCGCATCCATGCCGTCCACCTTCGCGCGACCAAGCGCCTCCCCTCCGGCGTCTTCTTCGAGGCCGACCACCTCGACGGCGACGTCGATATGCCCGCCGTGCTCCGCGTCCTCCTCGACGAGCAAGACCGCCGCCGCGCCGTCGGCCGGATAGATTGGCAAATGCCTCTCCGCCCAGACCACGGCCACGTCATGATGCAGGACCTCGACCACTACGTCCCCCTCACCCCCGGCTACTCCGCCATCGGCCGCATGCGCGGCCTCGCCGAACTCCGCGGCGTCATGCACGGACTCCGCGCCGCCGAGCGCGGCTGAAAACGTCCGGCCCGGTCGGTTTGACCGTGCCGGCGGCGCGCCTAGACTGCGCACGCCATGCCACACCTTTCCCGACGCGTCTTGTCCCTGGCCCTCGTCGCCGCGCTCGCGTGCGCCGGCGGCTGCGCTTGGCTCACCCGCAAGCCTTCCGGTCCGGTGATTCCTTCGGCAGACGCGCCGCGCGCCGGGGGCTGGCGCGCCGTCACGGTCGCGGAAGGCCTCGAACGTCCGTGGGCCATCGCCTGGCTTCCAAACGGCGACGCGCTCATCACCGAGCGTCCCGGACGCCTGCGGCTTTTTCGCGACGGGCGACTCGCCCCGGAGCCGATCGCCGGCCTGGGATCGGTCGCGGCAGAAGGCCACGCCGGCCTGATGGACGTGAGCCCGCATCCGCGTTTCACGGAAAATCGGCTGGTTTACTTCACCTACGCCGCAGGCACTCGCGAGGCCAACTCCACCCGCCTCGCCCGCGCACGCCTGAACGCCGACTCCACCGCGCTCGAGGACTTCGCCGATCTGCACGTCGTGTCGCCGCTCAAGCCGCGTTTTCAGCATTTTGGTTCGCGTCTGCTTTGGCTGCCCGACGGCACCTTGCTGCTCGCGCTGGGCGACGGCGGCAATCCGCCCACGCGCATCGACGGCGAACTCGCCCGCGAGCAGGCCCAAAAGCTTTCCAGCCAGCTTGGAAAAATCCTGCGGCTGCGCGACGACGGCACCGTGCCGCCCGATAATCCCTTCGTCGGCCGCGCCGACGCGGACCCCGCCGTGTGGTCCTACGGTCATCGCAACATCCAGGGCCTCGCCCGCGATCCAGACACCGGCCGAGTCTGGGCCAACGAGCACGGCTCGCGGGGCGGAGACGAGCTCAACCTGCTCGCGCCCGGCGCCAACTACGGCTGGCCGCGCGCCACTTACAGCATCGAATACACGTTCGGCACCATCAGCCCGCATCGTGCCCTGCCCGGCATGGTCGACCCTTTGGTGGTGTGGACGCCCGCTCAGGCGCCGAGCGGGCTGGCCTTCTACAACGGCGAACGGTTCCCCGCGTGGCGGGGCGATCTCTTTTCCGGCGCGCTGAAACGCAAGGAGGTGCGCCGCGTCGATCTCGATTCGGAGGGACGCGTGCTCGGGCAGGAATCGCTGCCGATCGGGGCGCGCGTGCGCGATGTCCGGCAGGGTCCGGACGGTTTTCTCTATGTGCTCACCGATGAGCCGGCGGGCCGTCTGCTGCGCATCGAGCCGGCGCTTGCCTCCGGCTCGTAAGACAAGGGCTGAAACGGCAAGCCGCGCTCAGTTCTTGAGCACCTGAATGAAGGCATCGGGCGGGATGTTCACCTTGCCGATCATCTTCATCTTCTTTTTGCCCTCTTTTTGCTTATCGAGGAGCTTGCGCTTGCGGGAGATGTCGCCGCCGTAGCACTTCGCGGTCACGTCTTTTCGCATCTCGCGCACGTTGTCGCGGGCGATGATTTTGCCGCCGATGGCGGCCTGGATGGCGACCTTGAACATCTGGGGGGGGATGATCTCTGCGAGTTTTTCGCAGAGCTCGCGACCTTTGCCCTCCGCTTTCTCGCGGTGCACGATCGAGGCGAAGGCGTCGACCGGGTCGCCGTTGATCATGATGTCCATCTTTACGAGATCGCTCTGGCGATACTCGCCGAGCTCGTAGTCCATCGAACCGTAGCCGTGGGTGATGGATTTGAGGCGATCGTTGAAATCGACGAGGATCTCGTTGAGCGGAAGGACGCAGGTGAGCATGACGCGCGTGGCGTCGAGGGTGTCGGTGTGCTCGCAGCTGCCGCGCTTCTCCATCACGAGCGAGAGGATGTCGCCCATGTTTTCGTTGGGGATGTGGATGGCGGCCTTGATCGTCGGCTCGGCGATGTAGTCGATGGTGCCGGGGTCGGGCAGGTTGATCGGATTGTCGACCTCAATCTCGTCCTGGCCGTGGGCCTTCACCTTGTATACGACGGATGGATACGTGGAGATGATCTCGACGTCGTGCTCGCGGCGAATGCGCTCCTGGATGATCTCCATGTGGAGGAGGCCGAGGAAGCCGCAGCGGAAGCCGAAGCCTAGGGCGACGGAGCTCTCCGAAGAGTAAAGGAAGGCGGCGTCGTTGAGACGCAGGCGGCCGAGGGCGGCCTTGAGTTTTTCGTAGTCGTTGGACTCGAGCGGATACAGGCCGCAGAAGACCATCGGGCGGACCTCCTTGTAGCCGGGGAGCATCTCGGCGGCGGGCTGGCGCGCGAGCGTGAGAGTGTCGCCGATCTTGATCTCGGACGGGTCCTTGATGTTGGAGACGATGTAGCCGACGTCGCCGGCGTCGAGGGAGGCGGTCTTGGTCATCTTCGGGGTGAAGACGCCGACCTCCTTGATCTCGGACTTCTGGCCGTTGCTCATCAGCAGCATCTGATCGCCGGCCTTGACCGAGCCGGAGAAGACGCGGCCGTAGGTGATGACGCCGCGGTAGCTGTCGTAGAGGGAGTCGAAAACGAGCGCGCGGGTGGCCGGGTAATGCGTCCAGCGCGGGGGCGGCACGCGGGCGATGACCGCCTCGAGGATGTCCTGGATGCCGATGCCGGTCTTGCCCGAGGCGAGAATGGCCTCCTCCGCGGGGATCATGAGCACGTCCTCGAGCTGCTGCATGCAGAGTTCTAGGTTGGCGGAGGGCAGGTCGATCTTGTTGATGACCGGAATGATTTTCAGGCCCTGGGCGGTGGCGAGGTGGGCGTTGGCCACGGTCTGGGCCTCGACGCCCTGGGCGGCGTCGATGAGGAGGACGGCGCCCTCGCAGGCGGCCAGCGAGCGGGAGACCTCGTAGGCGAAGTCCACGTGGCCCGGGGTGTCCATGAGGTTGATCTTGTAACGGTGCCCGTCCTTGGCCGGGTAATGCATCGTCACCGGGTGGGACTTGATCGTGATGCCGCGCTCCTTCTCGAGGTCCATCGCGTCGAGATGCTGGTCGGTGAGGACGCGTTGCTCGACCGTGTTGGTGTATTCCAGCAAACGGTCCGACAAGGTGGTCTTGCCGTGGTCGACGTGGGCAATGATGCAGAAATTACGGGTGAGCGAGGAGTCCATGCGGTCTTGAACCGGGCGCGGGTGCGCGCGCGGAATCGGTCACGGTGCGGAGCCCGCCGGGGGGTTTCAAGCCGCGAGATGAAAAAAGCCCCCGGGGCGAGCCGGGGGCCGGAAAGTGGGCAAAACCGCCCGGCGCTCAGGCCTGGGTGTCGGCAAACTCGCTGAGGCTGCGCACCTGCCAGGCCTTGTCGGTGCGCTTCGCCAGGCCCGCGAGCACGCCGCCGGGCCCGAGTTCGAGGAAATTGACCGCGGCGGGGCCGCCCGCGGTGGCGACGGCCGAGCGCATGCAATCTTCCCAAAGCACGGAGGAGACGACCTGCTTGACGAGCGCGGCCTTGATCGCGGCGGGATCGGAGACGGCCTGGCCCGTGGTGTTGGTGAACACGGTGAACTTCGGCGCGGCAAAGGGCACCGTGTCGAGGAAGGCGGCGAACGCGGCGCGGGCCGGCTCCATCAGGCGCGAGTGGTAGGCGCCGGCGACGTTGAGCGGGATGACCTTCTTGATGCCGTGATCCTTGGCGGCGGCGACGGCCGCGTCGACCTTGGCCTTTTCGCCCGAGACGATGATCTGGCCGGGAGCGTTGAAGTTGGCGGCCTCGATGTCGAAGGCGGCGCAAAGCTCGGCGACCTTGGCGCGCTCCTCGCCGATGATGGCGGCCATGCCGCCGACGGACTGCTCGCAGGCGACCTGCATCAGGCGGCCGCGCTCGGCCACCACGCGAAGACCCGTGGCGAAGTCGAAAACGCCGGCGGCGGTGTAGGCGGTGACCTCGCCGAGCGAGAGACCCAGGGCCATGGAAACGTCGGCGAGTTTGCCCTGCTCCTTGAGGATGGCGTGAAGGGCGAGACCGTGAACGAAGAGCGCGGGCTGGCAGACCTTGGTCTGGGTGAGCTCGGCGTCGGGTCCCTCGAAGGAAATCTTGGTGAGGCTCCAGCCGAGGACGCGATCCGCCTCGTCATAAAGCGCGCGAGCGGTCGCGGAGTTTTCGTAGAGCGATTTGCCCATGCCGACTTTTTGGGCGCCTTGACCGGCGAAAAGGAGAGCGGTGGCCATAAGTAAAACGCGAAGCGCTAAGGCCCCGCGGCGGCGAAACCAAGGCAGAAAAAAACCGCGCCGGTTTGGGCGCGGGTCGGGCAAGACGAGGCGAAACGGGCCTGATCGAGGCCCCCAGCCGCTCAGGTCTTCATGAAGATACCCTTCAGGTTCATCTCCAACGCCTGTGGATTGGGCGAAAAGCGGAGGCCGTCCGCCTTGCTGATCCTGCCCGCCTTGATGAGGCGGTAGAGATCGCGGTTGAAGGAGAAGGTGCCCGTGTCGGCGCCGGAATCGAGGATGCCCTGAACCTTCTCGTTCTGACCCTCGAGGATGAGATTGCGCACGGTGGCGTCCGCGGCGAGGACCTCGTTGGCCGGCACGCGGCCGCCGCCCTCGAGCGCGGGCAGAAGCTTTTGGCAAATAAAGCCGCGCAGGGAGCTGGCGATCTGGCGGCGGGCGAGGAGCTGCTGCTCAGGCGGGAAAAACTCGAACAGACGGGTCAGCGCCTGGGAAACCGTCCCGGCGTGCATGGTGGAGAGCACGAGGTGGCCGGTCTCGGCAGCGGAGATCGCGGTCTCGAAGGTCTCACGGTCGCGCATCTCGCCGATCAGGATGATGTCGGGATTCTGGCGCAGCACGGCCTTGATCGCCAATTCGAAGTTAGGCACGTCGAGGCCGATCTCGCGCTGCTGAAAAACGGACTTGTCGTCCTGGAACGTGAACTCGATCGGGTCCTCCAACGTGATGATGTGGCGGTCGAGGTTCTGGTTAATCCAGTTGAGCATGGCCGCCATCGTGGAGCTCTTGCCCGAGCCGGTGGCGCCGCACACGAGAAGGATGCCGTCCTTGGCCTTGGCCAGGCGCAGGATGGCCTCGGCGTCGAGCTGGAGCTGCTCGAAGCTCGGCACCTGGTTCTTGATGTGGCGGAACACCATGCTCACCTGGCCGCGCTGATGAAAGGCGTTTACGCGGAAGCGCCCCACATCGACCGCCGAGTAGGCGAAGTCCACCTGGCCGAAATCGATCCACTGCTGGGAAAACACCCGGGGCACGTGCTCGGCCACGAAGGCGTCCGCCTCGGCGTCGGTGATCGGATCCATGTCCACGGGCTTGAGCCGCCCCGAGAGCCGCACGTAACCGGGCTTCCCGGCCTTGATGACGATGTCGCTGGCCCCGGAATCGACGGCCAATTTGAGCAGATCGTTGAAAAGTTCGGTATGGGGCGTGGACATGCGGCGAAAACGGGCGGGGAAATAACGTTGCGCCGGGGATATTTCGCCATGCCATCCCGCGCAAGGTATCGTTTCACCACTTCGCATGAAAAAGCGCCCCCTCACCGGCACCATCACCGCCCTCGTCACGCCTTTCCGCAAGCAGGCCGTCGCCTTCGACGACTTCGCCAAGCTCATCGAGGCCCAGATCAAGGGCGGCATCGACGGCATCGTGCCCGTCGGCACCACCGGCGAGTCCCCCACCCTTTCGCACGACGAACACATGGACGTCATCCGCGCGGCCGTCGCCGCCTCGCGCGGCCGAGTGCCCGTCATCGCCGGCACCGGCTCGAACAACACCGCCGAGGCCGTCGAGCTCACCTCGCTCGCCACCGAGGCCGGCGCCGATGCCGTGCTCGTGGTCGCGCCCTACTACAACAAGCCCTCGCAGGAGGGCGTCTTCGGCTACTTCTCCGCCGTCGCCGAGGCCACCGACAAGCCCGTCATTCTCTACTCCATCCCCGGCCGCTGCGGCATCGAGATCAGCGTCGGCGTGGTCGAGCGCCTGCGCGCCAAGTATCCGCATGTTCGCTACATCAAGGAGGCCGGCGGCTCGGTCGACCGCGTCGACCAGCTCAAAAACGCCCTGGGCAACGACATCGTCGTGCTGAGCGGCGACGACTCTCTCACCCTGCCCTTCATCTCGGTCGGCGCCGAGGGCGTGATCAGCGTGGCCTCCAACCTCCTGCCCAAGCAGGTCGTCGGCCTCGTCGACGCCGCCCTCGCCGGCGACTTCGCCAAGGCCCGCCTCGCCCATCGCAAGCTCTATCCGGTTTTCAAGTCCCTCTTCCTCGAGCCCAATCCCGTGCCGGTGAAGTTCGCCATGCAGCGCGCCGGCCTCATCGGTTCCGCCGAGGTCCGCCCGCCGCTCAGCCCCATCACCAAGGGCCCGGCCGACGCCCTCCTCGCCGCGCTCGCCGGCATCGGCGGCAAGGCCAAGAAGTAAGCCCCCTCCCCACTTCCATGTCCCTCAAGATCGCCATCATTGGAGCCAAGGGCCGCATGGGCCAGGCCAACCTCGCCGCCGCCAAGGAAGCCGGAGCCACCGTCGTCGCCGCCCTCGACCAGGGCGACGATCTCTCCGCGGGCATCGCCGCGGCCGACGTCGTGATCGACTTCAGTTTCCACGCCGCCACCGGCGACGTGATCGCGCTCTGCGCCAGGCACGGCAAGGCCCTCGTCATCGGCACCACCGGCCATCCCGCCGAGGAGAAAAAACACCTCCTCGCCGAGGCCTCGAAAATCCGCTGCGTCTGGTCCGGCAACTACTCCGTCGGCGTGAACCTGCTCTTCGCCCTCACCCGCCGCGCCGCCTCCGTGCTCGGCGACGACTACGACGCCGAGGTCGTGGAGATGCACCACCGCTTCAAAAAAGACGCTCCCAGCGGCACCGCCGCTCGCCTGCTCGAGATCATCCTCGAGGAGCGCAAGCTCACCGCCGAGGCCCTGCGCCACGGCCGCGAGGGCATCACCGGCGAACGCACCAAGACCGAGGTGGGCATCCATGCCCTGCGGGGCGGCGACGTCGTCGGCGACCACACCGTCATGTTCGCCGCCCTCGGCGAGCGCGTGGAACTCACCCACAAGGCCTCCGACCGCGGCATCTTCGCCCGCGGCGCCGTCCGCGCCGCCTCCTGGCTCGTGAGCCAGAAACCCGGCGTCTACGACATGCAGGACGTGCTCGGCCTGAAGTAGGCCGCCTCGCTTCGCTCTCCCTCGCGCGCCACCTCCATGATCACCAGCATCCAGGGTCTTCTCACCGAGTGCACGCCGCTGCGCGCCATCATCGAGATCGGCGGCTTCGGCTACGAGGTGAACATCCCCGTCACCACCGCGGAAAAGCTTCCCGCGCCGGGGGCGACGGTGAAGCTCCACACGCTGGTGATCTACCGCGAGGACGCGCAGACGCTCTACGGCTTCGCCACGCCGGCCGACCGTGATTTCTTCCGCATGATGATCGAGACGGTCTCGGGCGTGGGTCCGAAGCTGGCGCTCACCATCATGAGCCGCATGTCGCTGCCCGTGCTCGAGGCCGCCATCCGCGACGGCGACGTCGCCGGGCTCTCCAAATGCCCGGGCATAGGCAAAAAGACCGCCGAGCGTCTGGTCGTTGAACTCCGCGCCAAGGTTGGCGCCACCGGAGGCGGCTCGCCCGTCGCCGGCGCGGCCGAAGCCGCGACGCCGGTCGCTTCGGGCAACACCGCCTTCCGCGACGCCGTGCTCGCCCTCTCCGCCCTCGGCTACAAGCCCGCCGACGCCGACGCCGCCGTGCGTCGCGCGCAGGTCGCCCTGGGCGCCGACGCCACGACCGAGAAATTGGTCAAGCGCGCCCTCGCGGGCTGACGGGACGCGCGTTCCGCTCGCGCACCGACCGACCATCTCTTTCGGGCGGCGTCCTACTCTTGCGGATACACCAGCACGCGGTCGTGCACCAGGAGCACCAGGTCTGCGCGACCGTCACCGGTCACGTCGGCCACCAGCGCCTCGCGAGGCTCCTGCCCGGCGCCGCGGTCGCCCGAGTGGTGCGCGTCGGTGTCGAAGACTTTGAAGTGCAGGCGGGCGCCCCAGGCGCCCGAGGCGTCGCGCGCTAGCACCTCCACGAGGTTGTTTTCCGTGTCCACCGCCACCAAGTCGGTGCGACCATCCCCGTCGAAATCTCCGCCGCTCACATAGGCATGGCGGGTGTCGGGCAGGTCGCTTGCATAGGCGCCCTCGGCCTTGGCGGAAAAATCCGCCGCGCCCTCGGGCATCCACCAGAAACGGTCCTTGCCGAGCAGCACGAGTTCGCGCCGCCCGCCTGGTCCGGCGAGGCGAAGCGCGCCGGTCGCCTCCAGACGGGCGACCGGCCGCAGGTCCAGCGTCTCCCAGGGGCCAGAGGCCCCCGCGCCGGCAAGCAGGTGCAGTTGCCCGTTTTTCCGGTCGTGGAGCACCACGCGCCAAGTCTGGTCGGCGCCGGCCTTGGCGGGCGCGAGCACGAAGCCCGTCGTCACCTCCGCGCCCGGATCGCGCGCGTCAAACTGGGCGGCGGTCACGAGTTCCCCGTCGGGCGCCAGGCGCAGGGCGCGAAGAAAATTCTCCGCCGCGACGAGCAACTCGGGCCGGCCGTCGCCGTCCACGTCGTCCGCCGCCAGCGCGCCCGCGGCGGCCTCGGCCCGCGCGAGCAAGCCGGGGCGATAAAGGGGGTTGTCGGCCGCGTCGGCCAGGGAGCCGTCGGTTTTCTGCAAATACACGCGCACACCAACGCCCGGCACGGCCACCAGCACGTCGGCCCGGCCGTCCTGGTCTAGATCGTGAAGGAGAACGGCGCGCGGATCGACACGCAGGCCGGCAAGTGTCACCGAGGCTCCGCGCCGCAGGACGCCCGAGGCGTCTCGAGTCCAGAGAGTGAGCTGGCGCTTGCCCTCCTCCTCGGCCACGACCGCGAGGCCGGCCGGCCCGCCTTCGGCGAGCGGCCCGGCCGCGAAGGCGGCCAAGCGGCCGGGGATGGGCAGCGCGCGGGCCGGAGCGGCCGAGCCGTCGGGGCGCAGCGCGATGCCGGCGAGCGCGTTCTCCTTGCCGCTGAGGACCAGCAGTTCGGCCGGGCCTCCCGGCTCCCAGGCCAAGGCGGCCAGCGCGCGGGCGTCGGTGAGGGAGGAGACGCGGCGCGGCACGGTGAAGCCGCCGTCGGCGCGACGCAGATAAACGTAGAGCTGGGCGCTGTCGGCATAGGCCACGGCGAGGTCGGAGCCGCCGTCGCCGTCGAAATCCGCCGTGGCGTAAAGCGCCGCGCCGCGCGCCCCGGCCAGCGGGGAAAACACGCGGGGCGCGAGGCCGCGCCACACGTCGGCGCCGGAGGCGGGCGTCAGGCGGGTGAACTCCACCTGCCCGCTCGCGCCCGGCACGCTGGCGAAGAGCGGGCCGGAAGCGGCCGGCGCCTCGACGCGCGACGCCGCGCGGGAAGAGCCGCCCTTGCCCGCCCAGACGCGCGCCGGACCGCGACCGCTTGGCGGAACGGAGAGGCCGGCCACCGGCACAAGGGGGCTGCGCGGGGTGCGCAGGCCGAAAGCCAGCTCCGGGCCGAATTTGCCAGGCGCGACCTGATAACGCACGCGCAGCGCCTCGCGCTGTCCCGCCGCGAGGTGGAGCAGGTCGCGCCGGCCGTCGCCGTCCAGATCCTGAAGCAGGAGACCGTAGGCGTTGTCGTCCGCGAGCGGCAGACGCTCGTCGAGCACCAGGCCGAGCCCGGGCTTTTGAAGGAAAACCGCGATCTCCTTCTGCCCGAGAACAACAAGATCGGCGCGATCGTCGCCATCGAGATCGGCGGCGGCGAGGCAGCCCAGGAATTTCTGCGGGGCGGGCGCGGTCGGATAGGTTTTCTCCTCCCAGGTGCCGTCCGCCCGCGCGTGGCGCACGGAGAGCGAGATCGGCTCGCCGGTGACGGCCAGATCGGGCCGTCCGTCGCCGTCGAAATCCGCCACCGCGAGGTCGAACAGGGTTTGTCCGACGATCAAAGTCTCACGGGAGAACCGCGCGTCCTCGAGCACCGGCTCCCAGCGTCCGCCCGATGCGGCGGGCGCCGCTTCGGCGGGGGCGGCGGGATCGCGTTGGTAAAGCAGCTCGATGGCGGCGCGATCGTTGTTGATCAACGCGAGGTCCACGCGGCCGTCGCCGTCGAGATCGTGCGCGGTGAGCGCGCGAGTGTTCCAGTCGAGCTTGGCGATCTCCGGCCCGGAGAGCGGCGGCGCGGCGACTTCCGCCGCGTTCGCCGGCCAGGAACCGGCGGCGGCGAGGACGAGCAAAAGCAGGCGGCGGGCGGGGCGCATCACGGTGCGGGGGCGGCGGGCGTGGAGGTTTGGATGACGAGCGCGCCGGGGCGGCGTTCGCCGATCGTGACGACGTGGGAGAGATGGCGCGCGAAGACCTCGGTCGACGGCTGGGCGGCGGCGTCGACCAGCGGCGCCGCGTCGGGCTCGCGGGCGGCCTGGGCCTTGACCGCAAGCGCGCAGAGCGAGGCGAAGAGCGGGCGTAGATCGGCGAATTGCACGCTGAAGGCTCCGGCCGGAGCGTCGGCGAGCGCGGCGCGGACGTCGCCGCGCGCCCAAAACGACGCGGCGGGATCCGGCTTGTGCAGGCCTTGCAAGGCGGATTCGAGCGGCGCGGCGGAACCGACCGAGACCATCAGCCAACCGTCGGTGATGGCGTAGGCGAAGCCCTTGGAGGCGGAAGGCGCGCCGCCGGGCGGCGTGAAGACGTGGAGCTTGCGCCCGAGGTATTCGCGCGTCTCCAACGGGCCGGCCGAGCCCGGCGGAATGAAGCGGGCTTTGACCGCTTCCAGCGCGCGCTCGAAGGCGGCCGCGTCGGCGAGAGACACGGCGAAGAACTGCTCCATCTCGTCGTAGGGCGGCGGATTGGAGACCGAGGCGCCGACGGGCATGGCGATGCCGCTGAGCACGTGAGCGCCGAGGTTGCCGACGAAGTCGCGGGCGAAGTCGATCTTG
>JAIXVY010000540.1 GCA_027482505.1 Opitutaceae bacterium
AAAGGCGCGCGTGAGGCGGGCCAAGATGATGCTGGGGCCGCAGGTCGGCCACGGCCGGCCGGGCGGGGCCTGGCTGTCACCCGCCGACGGGCGCGAGCCCCTGATCGTCGGCGAGGGAATCGAGACGGTCGGATCCGCGGCCGAGATCCAGTTCCGGCTGACCGGCCGGGTGCCCCGGATGGCGGCGGCCCTGTCGCTGCGTGCTCTGTCCGGCGGGTGGGCCCATGACGACCGGGGCCGATACGATGTCGATGCGCCGGCGGCCGATCTGGAGCGGCCCGCCTTTACCTGGCCGGAGGTCGGGGAGGTCTGGCTGGCGGTCGATCGCGACATGAGCCCGGTCCCGGTCACGGTCCGTGGCCCCGGCGGGCGGTCCGTGCAGCGCCTGCTGAGCGCCGATGACCGGGCGCGGATCTGCGGATCCCTGGCAACGCAACACTGGCAGGCGGCGGGGGCGAACCCGGTGCGGGTCATCGCCCCGCCCGCAGGCCTCGACTTCAACGATCATCTTAAGGGGCAGGCCGCATGAGCGCCGACGGATTTGGGTTTTCGGGCCTCGGTGACGGGTTCGGCGGTCTGCCGGCGGCGCCGTCGCCGCGCGAGCTGATGTGGTTCGAGCTGAACGACCTGGGCAACGCCAAGCGGCTGATCCGGCTGGCGGGCGGGGTGTTCGGGGATGACGGCGAGGTCCAGCTCACCGGGGCACGGCTGCTGTACCTGAGGGATCAGGGCTGGATCGCGTTTGACGGCCTGCGCTGGAACCTGGCGCATGGGCAGGCGCTGGCGCGGAAGCTGGCGCACCGAGTGGCCGAGGGGCTGTTCGCCCAGGCCCGGGCCATGGACGAACACCTGGGCAAGAAGGCCGGGGCCAAGGCCGCGAAGGGCGATGCGCCGGATCCGGATGCGGCGTCGGCGACCGGTTCGGCGGAAGGCGATGCGGACGCTCCGGCCGAGCCTGCCAAGGCCCGCGCCAAGAAGGCCGATCGGCCGCCGCCGGCCGTGACCGAGTTCTATGACTTCGCCCGGGCCTGCGGGAACGCGGGGCGGACGCAGGGCATGCTGACCCAGGCGGAATCCTATCTGCTGGTCGAGCTGGATGCGTTCGACCGTGACCCGCTGATGTTCAACGTCCGGAACGGCACGCTGAAATATCAGCGCGGGGCCGACGGATGGCGGCTGACCTTCCGCGCCGCGCACGATCCGGCCGACCGGATCACGCGGGTGATGGAGGTCGATTACGACGACCGGGCGGTCGCGCCGAAGTGGGAGGCGTCGCTGGCGAAGTGGCAGCCGACCGAGCCGATGCGCGACTTCCTGAGGCGCATCCTCGGCTACACCATCACGGGCGACACGTCGGAACAGGCGTTCTTCATCCACCAGGGGCTGGGCGGGGACGGCAAGTCGACCTTCATCGGGGCGATCCGGCGCACGCTCGGCGACTATGCCGCCACGTCGGACGTGAAGACCTTCCTCGACACAGGCCAGAGATCGGGGTCGGACGCCAGCTCGGACGTGGCGCGTCTGGCCGGCGAGACCCGGATGGTCTGCACCGCCGAGCCGCCGCGCGGGGCCCGGCTGAACGAAGCCATGATCAAGAGTTTCACCGGGGGCGCGCCCCTGGCGGCCCGACGCCTGAGGCAGGAACAGTTCGAGTTCATGCCCAAGGGCAAGGTGCAGATGGAGTGCAACACGCGCCCGGTCATCAAGGGCGACGACGAAGGCATCTGGCGACGGATCTTCATCGTCCTGTGGGAGGTGCGGGTCGCGCCCAAGGACCGGGTCAAGGACTTCGACAAGATCCTGGCGCGCGAGGAAGGGCCGGGCATCCTCAATTGGCTGCTGGCGGGCGTCGGCGACTGGTTGGCCCGGGGCCTCGATCCGCCGAAGCGGGTGTCGCAGGCGCTGGACGACTATCGCAAGGGGTCGTCGCCGTTCGGCGAATGGCTGGCCGAGCGGGTGGTGATCGAGCCCCACACCCGGACGCTGGCGACCGACTTCTACGACAGCTTCAAGGCCTGGATGTCCAAGCAGGACCCGGACGCCAAGGTGATGTCGCAACGGGCGTTCGGCACGGCGCTGGGCGAGCGGCAGATCCTGCGCGACGGGCTGGATGGCATGGGCCGGGTGCTGCGCAAGGGCGCGCGCCTGAAGACCGCCGAGGAACTGGACGCCGACCGACGCGCCCAGCAGGGCGGCGATGACGAACCCGGTGCGCCTGACGACAGCGCCGGCGGCGGGTCGGTCGGCCACTTCCCCGCCGATGATCCGGCCTCTGACGACCCGTTCGCGCCGTGAGGAAACAGACAGTGACAGACAGTCCAGACCTTCGGCCGGTCGAGCATCAGGGGGCCAGCGCGCGCGGCGGGCCATGACAGACGATCAGGACTGTCTGTCCGCCTGTGATCGTCTGTTCGCAAGTCATTGAAATGATTGGGCGGACAGACAGTCCAGACAGTCCAGACAATCGCCCGGCGTTGGGCGGATAGCGAGCGGGCGCAGGCGGGCGTCACGCGCGGAGTGGATGCGGGCGGGTCTGTTCGTCTGTGTTCGTCAGGTGCGGTGCGTTCGGTGCGTTTTCAGGTGTGGCTCCCCTTTCGGGTTTGGATGTTGAACATGGCTCAAGCCATCAAGAGGATCGAAGAGACCCAAGAGGCCGAAGGCCTCGATCTGGAAGTTCGGGAGCGGTTGGCGCGGGAGCACCGCCGCCGCGCCCGGCTGGAACGTCATCGGGCCATGGCGCTGCGCGACGGCGAGGATCTGCCGTCATGGTCGCCGGCGGATGAGCGGGCGCTGGCCGCCGCCGACCGGACCGAGGCCAAGGCGGAGAAGGGCAAACGCGGCGCGCCCGCCCTGCGCGAAGCCGCCCGGCGCGAGCGGGAACGGGTGGCGGCGGACCGCAAGGCCCGGGCCGAGGCCAAGCGGGCGGAGCTGCGCCTGGTGGAGACGGTCCGGCTGGATGCCGCGCGCGAGGGCGTCGCCGAGGCCGATGTGCTGGAAGCGCGGCGCGGCCAGACGGCCAAGCGGCTGAAGACCCGCGACGGGCTGAAGATGCTGCACGAGAGCGGGGCCCTGACGCCGAGCGAGGGCACGGCCATGGAGCGGCGCATCACAGCGGATCGTCGGCTGGCCGCCGGTCTGCGCTTCCGGGACCGGTACGAGGTCGCCCAGGCCTCGCTGAAGTCCTGCCTCGATCTCGGCGGCGAGCGGCGCAAGCCCGCGACCCTTTGGACGCAGGCCAAGATCGCCAACCGCCGCGCCGCCCTAGTGAACGCGGTTCGCGTGCTGGAAGCGCGTGTGGCGGTCGAGCTGGGCGAGGAGGCCCTGCTGGCGCTGCGGGCGGTCGTGGGGGAAGCCCGAACGATCCGGAGCCTCGGCGGCGGCGGGAAGCGCCGGGCGCGGCTGGTGCGCCTCGTTGCGCTCGCTCTGGATGTCGTCGGGGATTGTATAGCGAACCCCCGTTGACACAGGGGGGCCAATAACGTCATCAAAGGCGCATTCCTCATTCCTGCGTCGCAAGCCCGCCCGGTCACCCGTGGCGGGCTTCGTCGTTCCGGAGGCGGCCATGGCGCGACTGAGGCAACCGCCCGCCCGGCTGGCCGCCGCCCCATTCACGATCGGCATGGCACGCCGTCGTGAGGCAACGGCTCGGCGACAGGCTGCACCGTGGCGGCGATGGTATGACACGGCGCGCTGGGCTGCGCTCCGGATGGCCGTCTTCGCCCGCGACCGCTTCACCTGTCAGATGTGCGGAAAGCTCGAAGGCAACACCGCGTTGCTGGTCGCTGACCATCGCGAGGCGCACCGGGGCGACCCTTCGCTGTTCTGGGACGAAGACAACATCCAGACCCTCTGCAAGTCGCCGTGCCACGACAAGCACAAGCAGGCGCTCGAACAGGACACCCGGTTCCAAGGCGGCGTCTGGGACTGACCGCCCCGGGGAGGGGGGGGTCAAATCCTCGGCAATCTTTCGCGCGCCGACCGGCCCCCCAATCATGCGGAGGTTTTTTTCTCCGATGAGCGACGAAAACCAGCTGACGACGGATCTGCTTGGCGATCCGTGGACTGAGGCGCGTGACCCTCGGGGGCGCAAACGCCATCGCCGACTGCCGCAAATCGCGGAAAAGGTTGCGGTTTTGCGGGCCTCTGACCTGACGGTCGAAGAGATTGCGGCGCGGGTCGGGCTGAGCGAGCCCACCCTGCGGCGGTATTATTTTCGGGAGCTAAAGTCAGGGCCGGCGCTGGCGAAGTCCCTGATCGTCGAGGCCATGTACGCCAAGGCCAAGGCGGGCAACGTCTCGGCCGCCCGGTTCATCCGGGAGGAATTCTCGCGCGGCGAAACGGCCGTGCCGGTCGCCCGCGAACCGAAACCGCAACCGGCGCCCGACCTGGGCAAGAAGGCCCAGGCGGACATGGACGCCCTGACAGCGCATGAGGGCACCGGATGGGGCGAGCTGCTGCAGTAGCGCCGGAGTGGAACTTCGCCTGCCCGGACTGGGTCGATCGGCTGAAGGAAGGGCGGTCACTGGTCCCGGACCTGCCGCTGGATCAGGCAGAGGCGGATCGGGCTGTCGGCGTCTTCAACAAGCTGCGCCTGCCGGACGTGCCGGGCCAGCCGCCGCTGTCCGAAGCCACCGGCGACTGGTTCCGGGACATCGTCAAAGCCTGCTTTGGCTCGATGGATGAGGAGACTGGCCGCCGTCGCGTGGCCGAGGTTTTCGCCCTTGTCCCGAAGAAGAACTCGAAGACGACGAACGGCGCGGCGCTGAGCGTGACGGCCTTGCTGTTGAATCGACGCCCGCGCGCCGAGCTGCTGCTGATCGGGCCGACGCAGGAGATCGCCGACCTCGCCTTCCAGCAGGCCTCCGGCATGATCGAGGCCGACCCCGACGGATATCTGCAGAAGCGGTTCCATGTGCGCGAGCACGTGAAGGAGATCGTCGATCGCCGCACGAAGGCGAAGCTGAAGATCAAGACGTTCGACATGCGGGTGATGACCGGGGTCAAGCCGGTCTTCGTGCTGCTGGACGAGTTGCACATCGTGTCCGGCTATCACTACGCCAGCCGGGTCATTGGCCAGATCCGCGGCGGCTTCCAGGCCAACCCCGAAAGCCTGTTCGTGATGATCACGACACAGAGCGACGAACCCCCGGCCGGGGTTTTCAAGGCCGAGCTGGACCTCGCCCGCGCCATCCGCGACGGCGAAGTCACCGAGGACGTCCGCACCCTGCCGGTGCTCTATGAGTTCCCGGAATCGATGCAGGTCGACGAGGCCAAGCCCTGGCTGGATCCGAAGCACTGGCCGATGGTCCTGCCGAACCTCGGGCGCTCGATCGACATCGACCGCCTGATGACCCAGTTTCGCCGGGCGCGGGACAAGGGCGAAGAGGAGCTGAGGCGCTGGGCGTCCCAGCATCTGAACGTCCAGATCGGCATGGCCCTGCATGCCAACCGCTGGCGAGGTGCCGACTACTGGACCCGCGCGGGCGAACCCCGTTCGCCTGATCTCGCCGGAATGGCCGGTCTGCGCTGGATCCTGTCGCGTTGCGACGTAGCGACGGCCGGCATCGACGGCGGCGGACTGGACGATTTGTTTGGACTGGGCGTCGTCGGCCGCGACCGGGAGACACGGGACTGGTGGGCTTGGAGCCGTGCCTGGGCCCACGATGATGTGCTCGAGCTGCGGAAGGATATCGCCGAGCAGCTGCGCGACTTTGAGCAGGATGGCGACCTGGTCATCTGCGCCGACCCTGAGCAGCCGATCCGTGAGGCTGCGGAGATCATCGCCGAGATCGCTGGTGTCGGGTTGCTGCCGGAAAAGTACGGCGTGGGCCTCGATCCGTATGCGGTGGCGGCCCTGGTCGATGAGCTGGCGACCAAGAACATCGAGGGCGAGCAGCTCTCGGCCATTCGGCAAGGCACCGCTCTCTCGCCCGCGTCCTGGGGCGCGGAGATCAAGCTCAAGAACAAGACGCTTCGGCACCTGAGCCAGCCGCTGCTTGCGTGGAGCGTTGGCAACGCCAAGGCCGAGGTGCGCGGCGGGGCCACCCTGATCACCAAGGAAACGGCCGGCCGCGCGAAGATCGATCCGCTGATCGGGGTCTTCAACGCGATCATGCTGATGTCCAGGAACCCGGAGGCCGGGATGATGCGGATCGGATCTGACGCCCTGGTGGTGGTCTGATGAACCTGGTGCAGCGCGCCGTCTCGGTCATGGCATCGGGCGTGGGCCTGAGCACTTCGACGCGGGACGCAGGCAACAATCGCTGGTGGGTTCCGCCCAGCCCGGCGACCATGGCCGGTGAGATCGTCGATGCCGCGACGGCCCGCCAGCACTGGGCTGTTCGGGCCTGCGAGGAAGCCCTCGCTGGTCCGATCTCGACCCTGCCGATGCAGGTGTTCCGCCGCCTCGACGGCGACAAGCGGGAAGCCGATCGAGAGCACCCGGCCTATCGGCTGCTCCACCAGCGCCCGAACCGCAGGCAGACGGCGCAAGAGTTCCGTGATGAGCAGCAACGCCACCTGGGCTTCTGGCGCAACGCCTATGCTCGCATCCGCCCCGCCGATGATGGCGGTCCGCTCGGCTCGCTGGAGCCGATCCATCCCAGCCGCGTCTTGCGCGTTTTTCGCGGTGACGATCGCGTCTTCTACGAAGTCCGGCGGCTGGAGCCCGAGATTGGCACAGACATCTATTCGGACGAGGAGATCTGGCACGTCCGCAAGGCCCCGCTGACCGACGACGGCCTGCGGGGGCGGCCGGTGTTCGAGACCGACCGCGAGACGCTTTCCAAAGCCCTCGCGGTCGAGCGGTTCGGGGCGCTCTACTTCGCCAACGGCGGATCGGGCGGCGGCGTCCTGAAGCACCCGGGGGCGTTCCGGACGAAAGAGGATCAGGCGGACTTCCTGAGCGCCTGGCGTTCGGGCGGATCCGGGCTGAATCGCCACCGGGATCGCCTGCTGCTGCATGGGGTCGAGTACACACCCTTCACCGTCCAGAACGACGAAGCGCAGTTCCTCGAGACCAAGAAGCAGTGCGGTTACGAGGTGGCCTCGATCTGGAACATGCCGCCGCACCGCGTCGGCATGCTTGAGCGCGCGACGAACAACAACATCGAGCAGCAGTCGATCGAGTTCGTCATGTACACCCTCGCCCCCTATGTGGCGGCCTGGGAACAGGCGGCGGCCCGCGACCTGCTGATCGGCGATGAAGTCGAGACGCACTTCGTCGAGATCAATGTGGCCGGCCTTCTGCGGGGCGATCTCGCCACCCGCTGGAAGAGCTTCGCCATGGGACGCCAGTGGGGCTGGCTGTCCATTAACGACGTCCGTCGCCTCGAGAACCTCGACCCGATCGGCCCTGACGGCGACGTCTACGAAACCCCGCTGAACATGACGCCCGTCGGATCAAACCCGTCGGGCGACGAGCCGGAGAGACCGCAATGAGCGACAATCCCCTCCTGATGCGTTTCGCGGCCATGGCCGGCGAGCGGCTCCTGGCGGTCGACGAAGAGCGTTTCCCGCGCGAGAGCCGCACGGGGTCCGTGGATGCGCCCAGCGGCGTCGCCATCCTCGGCCTGCAGGGTGCCCTGTCCAATCGCGGGGGCATGGCCACCTTCCGGGCAAGCCTGGCGCGCGCGGTCGCCAACGCCGAAGTCGGCACGATCGTCCTGGATGTCGATTCCCCCGGTGGAACGGTCGCGGGCACGGCCGAGACCGCCGCCGCCGTTGCAGAGGCCGCGAACCAGAAGCGCGTCGTCGCTGTCGCCGACAGCCTTATGGCGTCGGCCGCCTACTGGATCGGAGCCCAGGCCAGCGAGCTGGTCGTCTCGCCCTCGGCCGAGGTCGGTTCGATCGGGGTCCTAGCGGTTCACATGGACCTGTCCAAAGCCCTGGAAGACTTCGGCATCAAGACCACCATCATGCGCTCGACGCCCTTCAAGGCCGAGGGCAGCCCGTTCGAGCCCCTGACCGAAGAGGCCCGCGCCAGCATCATGGCCTCGGTCAACGAGGCCCACCAGGACTTCATCCGGGCGGTCGCTGCCGGTCGAGGCGTGTCGCTGACCAAGGTTCGCGACGAGTTCGGCCAGGGCCGTGTGGTGTCGGCGCAGAAGGCTGTCCAGGTCGGCATGGCCGACCGCGTGGCCACCATGAACCAGGTGCTGGCCGGGCTGATGTCCGGTTCCCGCAAGCCGCGCAGGCGCTCGGCGTTCGCCTTCGCCTGAACCCGCGTCCCCAACAAGATCGCCACCTCTGTTCCGCCGGGGCCAGAGGACAGCGGCGCATTGCCCCGGCTGGACTGGAGATAGGTCTATGACCCTGAAGGAACTCCGCCAGCAGCGCAGCATGAAGGCCACGCGCGGCAAGGCGGCAACGACTGAGTACAACGCCCTGGTCGAGAAGACCGAGCGGACGGCCGAGGAAGAGGCCAAGATCACGGCTCTGGAAACGGAACTGTCGGCTCTTGAAACCGACGTGGCCGAACTGGACGCCAAGATCGCGGCCAAGGAAGCGGCTGACCGTCGCGCCGGGCTGTTCGCTTCGACCTCGGCCGGCGCTGCCGCCCGCACGGTTTCGGAACCCAACCCTGAAACGACTGGCGGCTTCCGCAGCCTGGCCGAGTTCAGCGTCGCTGTCCGCAATGCCTCGGTCGATCACGTCGTCGATCCGCGGCTGGCGGCCCTTCCGGGCAACAGCCACGAGTCCAGCGGCACCAGCGGCGAAGGCTACCTGATCCCGGCCGAGTTCCGGCAGTCGATCATGGAACTGGTGTTCGACGGCAGCGACCTGCTGAACATGGTCACACCCGAGCCGACCTCGTCGAACGTGGTGCGTGTCCTGCGCGACGAGACGACTCCCTGGGGTTCGTCCGGCGTCCAGGCCAACTGGCGCGCCGAGGGTTCGCAGATGACTCCGTCCAAGCTCGACACCAAGGGCTCGGACGTGCGTCTGCATGAACTCTACGCCTTCGTGGTCGCCACCGACGAGCTGATCTCGGACGCACCGCGTCTGAACGATCGTCTGACCCGGCAAGCCGCCCGCGCGATCCGCTGGAAGGCCTCGGACGCAATCATGTGGGGCGACGGCGTCGGCAAGCCGCTCGGCTTCATGGCCTCGCCCGCCCTGGTCACGGTGGCGAAGGAATCGGGCCAGGCCGCCGACACCCTGGTGGCTGCCAACGTGGCGAACATGTTCTCGCGCATCCTGCCGGGCAACATCTCGAACGCCGCCTGGGTGGCCAACCCGGACGTCATCCCCCAGCTGGTGACCATGCAGCTCGGCAATCAGCCGATCTGGACTCCGCCGGCCAGCGGTTTCCAGAATGCGCCGGGCGGTTTCCTGCTGGGCCGCCCGATCGTTCTCAGCGAGCACGCCGACACCCTCGGCGATCTGGGCGACATCGTGCTGCTGGATCCGGCCGGCTACTACGCCATCACGAAGCAGGGCGGCGGCATCGACTTCGCGTCGAGCATCCACCTGTACTTCGACTATGGCGCGCAGGCGTTCCGCTGGACCTTCCGCATGGGCGGCCAGCCGCACCTGTCGGCCCCGGTCACCCCTGCCCGCTCGACCGCCACGAAGTCTCACTTCGTCGCCCTGGCGGCGCGCGCCTGACCCTGACGACACGGGCCGGGGCAACCGCCTCGGCCCCAACCCTCTGACACGGAGAACGGGCCATGACCCCGAACCTTCTGCCGTCGCAGCGCGTCGCGCTGGTCGGCATCATCGATCCCGACGCCTATGCGGCGGGTGCTGTCTCGACCGGCTGGATCGCCGCGAAAGACTTCCTGTCGTTCCTGGCGGTCGTGACGGCCGGCGATCTCGGTTCTTCCGCGACCGTCGACGCCAAGCTGGAGCAGGCCACCTCGGCGGCCGGGGCCGGTGCCAAGGACATCACCGGCAAGGCCATCACCCAGCTGACCAAGGCCGGGACGGACGACAACAAGCAGGCCCTGATCAACCTGAAGCAGGAAGAGCTGGACGTGAATAACGGCTTCACGCACTTCCGGCTGACGGTCACGGTCGGCGCGGCGACGTCCGACGCGGGCGGCTTCGTCCTCGGCCTCGACCCGGCCTATGGCCCGGCGAACCTGGGCGATCTGGCCTCGGTCGACGAGATCGTGGCCTGACCATGACGGTGCGCGTCGTCACCCCACCCACAGGCCTGCTGGTGTCTCTTCCAGACATGAAGCAGCACCTGCGGGTGCTCCACTCGGAGGACGACGCGCGCCTGACGGCGATGATCGGCGCTGCGACGGAGACCCTTGAGGCCACCACGCAGCGCCGTTTTCTCACACAGGGTCTGGAATGGGTCCTGACCCACTGGCTCTATCCGATGCGCCTGCCCGTGGCGGGCGTAGACGCCGAGAGCGTCGAGATCACTTATGCCGACGAAGTCCTGGGCGCGCTGGCGCTGCCCGAAGCGGATTACGTCGTGCGCCCAAGCGGCGAGACGGTCGCGATTTTCGCCACGGATGGGTCGGTCTGGCCAGTCCTCGATCCTGACGCCGCGGAGCGGGTTGTCATCGCTTTCGACGTCGATCCGCCGCCCGAAACGGCCGGAGTCGCCGAGGCGTGCAAGCTCATGGTGGAATACCTTTACCGCGCGCACGACTGGCCCCTGGCCTCGTCAGGACTGCCGCTTTGCGTCGAGACCATGATCCGTCCCTACAGGTGGTCCTGATGCCTTGGATCACTGTCACGCGCGCCTTCGACTTCACCCCGGAAAGCGAGCGCCGCGTGACGGTCGCCTATCCGGTCGGAGCCTTCAACGTCACGCGCGAGTGCGCCGACCTGGCCCTGGCGAAGGGGTTCGCCAAGCGGTCGCAAGCCCCCAAGCGAGGCCCCGATGCGCCAGACGCCACAGATGAACACCCGGCTGAAGTTCCAGCGCAGGACGACCACGCCTGACGCCTACGGCAATGAGGAAGGCGCCTGGGCGGATCTCGGCGTTGAGCGGTACGGCGAACTCAAGCCGACACGCGGCGGCGAGGACGTGCAGGCGTCGCGTCTGAGCGGACGGACTCTGTTCGACTTCTGGACGCCGAGCGATGCCGGAACAATCTCCGTCGGCCCCGGTGATCGGGCCATTGATGTCCGAACCCAGCGGGTCTTCAACGTCCGCTTCAACGAAGACATGGACGGGCAAAATCAGGAGCGCCTGATCCAGCTTGAGGCGGGTGTCGCCGATGGCTAGGGGCGGGATCGAGGGGCTGGAGCGCCTGCAACGCCGCTTCGCGGCCATGCCCGCCAAGGCACGGGCGCGGGCGGCCAAGGCCGTCGACCAGAGTGCCGACGAGCTGGTCGCCCAAATGACGGCCATCGCCCCGGCCGACGATGATCCGAACAATGGCGAACAGGTCCGGGACCGGATCCGTAAAGAGGCCGGGCGTCTGGGTGACGTCTCGGCCGTGGTCATCTCGGACGCCAAGGATGCCAAGGGCCGTCCGAAGGCGACGCGGGTCGAGCTGGGGCACATGGCAGCGGACGGCACGCAGGTGCCGGCGGAGCCTTCCTTCTATCCGGTCGTGAGGACGAACCGGGTTCGCATCAGGCGCCGCATCGCGCGAGCGATATCCCAGGGGCTGAGAGAATGATCGACGCCCAGGTTCCGCTTCAGGCGGCGATCGTCGCAGCGGTGAAGGCCGACCCTGGCCTCGGTGAGCTGATTGGCGACCGGATTTATGACAGCGTTCCGAAGAACACGGCCGGGCAGGTCAGCGCGACCTTTCCCTATGTGTCGTTCGGCCCCATGCAGAGCGTGCCCAGCGACGACGAATGCCACGACGGCGTCGAGGTGTTCGTCCAGATCGACGCCTGGTCGCGCAAGGTCGGAACCGTCGAGGTGCGGCAGGTCGTGGCCGGCCTGACGCGCCTGCTGGACACGGCCCTGACCGTAAGCGGGTTCGAGATCGTGACGTTCGATGTCCAGAGCGCCCGCACTGGACGGGAGCCGGACGGACTGACGAGCCGGGGCATCGTCCAGCTGCGTTACGAGCTGGCCCCCAACACCTGAGACACCGCCTCGCGCGGATCACACCGGCCCCCACGCGGGGCCATTTTCCTATGGAGCAAGAACCATGGCCCAAGTGGACGTGATCAGCGGCGAGAAGCTCCTGATCCAGATCGGCGACGGTGCGACGCCGGAAGTCTTCGCGCATCCCTGCCTGATCAATACCGATCGCGGCATCACCTTCTCGTCGACCACGACGACCGACATCATTCCGGACTGCGCAGATCCGGCCGCGCCGGCCTGGCAGCAGACGGAAAAGGACGGCCTGTCGGCCACGATCAGCGGCGCTGGCATGCTGGACGTGGCCTCGATCGAGGACTTCTACGCCTGGTTCACGTCGGAAGATCCGAAGAACGTGAAGGTGAAGGTGGACAAGTCCGGCGGCTCGACCTGGACCGGCTCTTTCCACCTGACCGAGTTCGCCATCCAGGGCACTCGCAAGCAGAAGGCCACGGTGTCGATCACCCTGGTCTCGAACGGCCCCGTCACGCGCACCGATAACGCCTGATGAGCCGGAGCGCCCGCTGCACCGGCGTATTCGGCGATGGGAAGCACGACTTCCTGCTGACTATCGGCGCGCTGGAAGAGCTGCAGGAGAAGTGCGACGCGGGACCGGAGGAGATCTGGAACCGCGTCCTCACCGGCAGCTGGCGGGTGGCCGATATCCGGGAGCCTATCCGGCTCGGCCTGATCGGCGCCGGAATGGAGCCGATCAAGGCTCTCGTCCTGGTCGAGCGCTACGCCAGGGAGGGCATGCTGTCGGGCCTCAAGCCGCTGGTGGCAAGCATCATCGGCGCTGCGCTTGTGGGGGCCCCAGACGAGGATGCGCCCGCGCCGGGAAAGCGGAGGGGGAGGAGCCGGACGCCCTCCCCCGCCGCAAGCTGAGGTTCAGTCAGTTTTATGAGATCGGCGGAGCCCTCGGTCTCTCGCCCAACGAAGTCGCCCAGACCTCGATATGGCGATTGATGGCTGCCTATCGCGGCTACCGGAAGGCCAATGGCCTGGACACCCGCCCGACAGCCCCGACGGAAGACCAGTTTGAAGAGGCTGTCGCCCGCGCTATGCAGTGAGCCAGTGTGGAGGGCTCAATGCGCGCGACCGGACTTCTGCTGATCATTCTCGGGCTGCTGGCGGTCGGATTCGGGTTTAATGCCAACGTCGCCGTCGATGCCCCAGGCATGGTCGCGAGCGACCCCCGCCTCCAGTCCGGTCTGGTCGCAAACACAGATCTGATGAGCCAACGCGAAAGCATCATTCTGGTCGGCTGCAC
>JAIXVY010000345.1 GCA_027482505.1 Opitutaceae bacterium
AAGAACTCCTGGATGCTCGCCGCCTGCGAGAAGAACCTCCCCATCATCGTCCCCGGCTGGGAAGACTCCACATTGGGCAACATGTATGCCGGCCGCGTCATCACCGGCGAGATCAAGAACGTCCACACCGTGCGCACCGGCATCGAATACATGGCCATGCTGGCCGACTGGTATACCAAGACCGCCAAGACCCTCAAAAACGGCGAAGGCTCCATCGGCTTTTTCCAAATCGGCGGCGGTATCGCGGGCGATTTCCCGATCTGCGTCGTGCCCATGCTGCATCAGGACCTCGACCGCCCCGAAGTGCCGCTCTGGGGCTACTTCTCCCAGATCAGCGACTCGACCACGAGCTACGGCAGCTACTCCGGAGCCGTTCCGAACGAGAAGATCACCTGGGGCAAGCTCGGCCAGAAGACCCCGAAGTTCATCGTCGAGAGCGACGCCACCATCGTGGCCCCGCTCATCTTCGCCTGGGTCCTCGGCCAGTAAAGCCGGGCGGCGAAACTTTAAGGCAAAGGCGCGAAAAGCGCCGAGCACCGACGGGCGCCGAAAACGGCGCCCGTTTTGTTTTGCAGGGCCGCCGCTTGCCGGCGGCCGTGCCGGGCGGAGGCCGGCGACGAACGAGCGCCGGCCCTACGGGTGAATCCAGGCCTCACTCCTCCTCGCCGAGGGCGGCGCGGATGGCGCGGCAGGCGGAGCGGAGCACCTGCAGGCGAGCGTAGCGCTTGTCGTTGGCCGGGATGAGTTGCCAGGGGGCGTGCGGCGTGTCGGTCAGCGCGAGCATGTCGCCGACCGCGACCTCGTAGGCGTCCCATTTGCGCCGATTGCGCCAGTCTTCCTCGTTGATCTTGTGCTGCTTGAAGGCGGTGGTCTCCCGGGCGCGGAAGCGGGCGAGCTGTTCCTCCCGGCTGACGTGCAGCCAGAACTTCACCACGATCTGGCCGTGCGTCGCGAGTTCGCGCTCGAAGTCGTTGATCTCCTCGAAGGCGCGGCGCCACTCGTCGGGACGGCAAAAGCCCTCGAGGCGCTCGACGAGCACGCGGCCATACCAGCTGCGGTCGAAGATCGCGATGGTGCCGTCGCGCGGCACGTGGCGCCAGAAGCGCCAGAGGTAGTGGTGGGCCTTCTCCTCCTCGGTGGGCTTGGCCACGGGATACACGCGGTAGTCGCGCATATCGATGGCGCTGGTCAGGCGGCGGATGGCCCCGCCCTTGCCGGCGGCGTCCCACCCCTCGAAGACGAAAGTGACTGCCCGGTCGGCCTGTTTGGCGGCGCGCACGGCGGCGTTTAGCCGGCCCATCCATTTGTCGCGCTTCTCCTCGTAGTCGTCGGCGGTGAGTTGCTGGTCGAGGGGCAGGCCGAGCAGTCGGCGACGGCCGAAGGCGCGAAGCGGCTTGGGTTGAGGGTCGGGCTTGGCGGGGGGGCGGGAGCGGGCGAGGCGGGCGAGCTTGCGCTTATGCTCGGCGAAGCGGTCGAGGAGCATCTCGCCGACGGCGAGGTTGCGCGCGCGCTCATCCCCCGAGTCGACCACGACCCAAGGGGCGTCGGGGCGGTGGGTGGCCTTGAGAATGTGGAGGGCGGTGCGCTCAAGGCGGTCGTAGATGCGGTGGTGGCGCCAGTCCTCCTCGGTGACGCGCCAGGCGGTGCGCTCGTCGGCCTCGAGCTTTTTGAACCGCTCGCGCTGCGCGTCCTTGTCGAGGTTGAGCCACACCTTGACCACGAGGGTGTCGTTGTCGGTGAGGGTCTTTTCGAAATCGCGGATACGCTCCAGATCGTGGTCGAGGGCGGCGATCGCCTTTTTGCTGCGCGCCTCCTCGTTGAGCGTCTCGGTATACCAGGAGCCGGCGTAGACGCCGATCTTGCCCGCGGGCGGAAGGCTGCGCCAGAAGCGCCAGAGGAAGGGGCGGCGGCGTTCGTCGTCGGAGGGCTTTTCGAAGGAGAAGGTCTCGACGCCGCGCGGATCGAGCCAGCCGCCAAGGGCGTTGAGGAGGTCGCCGCGGCCCGCGCCGGCCACGCCGGCGACGATCAGGAGGACGTTGAAGGGCTGCTGCTTGAGCTCGACCTGGAGCTGGACGAGGCGCTCGCGGATCTGCGCGATGCGCGCCTCGTAGATCTTCTTCGGGAGGCGCTCGGGTTCGGCGGGGCGGCGGCGTTTCGCGGTGGGCATCTGGTCAGGGTGTCTCGCGTCGCGCGGCGGGCGACGCGGGCATGGAAAGCGGGAAACGCGCCGGGCGGAAACGTAAAACGCGATCCCGCGCGAATTTTAACCCAAAGCCGCCGCCGGTCGCGGCGTCAGGGCGTCTGGACCGGGTGCTCCGTGACGGAGGCGATGGTGTTGCCGGGGCCCATGAGCACGACGCGGGCGGAGTGTTTTTCCACCTGCTCTGGGGCGAGGCGGCAGTAGGCGAGGACGATGACGAGATCGCCGGGGCGCACGAGGCGGGCGGCGGCGCCGTTGACCTGCACCTGGCCGGCTTCGCCATAGATCACGTAGGTCGTGAAACGCGCGCCGTTGTCGATGTCTAGGACGTCGACCTGCTCGAATTCCAGCAACCCGGCCGCGCGGCAGAAGGCGCGATCCAGCGAGATCGAGCCCTCGTAGTGGGGATCGGCCGCGGTGATCGTGGCGCGGTGCAGCTTGGTCTTTAGGAAGGTGCGGAACACGGGAAAAGGATTCGACAATCAATGCTTCCTGGGCGGGCGGGCAAGCGCGCAGGGGCTCGTAAAAAACGCCTCGTCCGGCCGCGGGGTGGGTTTTTAGCCGAGGCGCACCCAGGACTCGATCCAGGCGCAGAGGGCGGGCACGCCGATGGCGTGGGTGGCGGCGGCGCTGTCGCCGGCGCGGTAGACGCGGAAGGTGCGGCCCGCGCCGGCGGAGCCCAGCTCGTCCATGTCGTTGTGCACCACGGCGTCCGCGCCGCCCCCGGCGAAAAGTTTGCCGACCGCGGCGGCTCGCTCGGCGGCGTCGGCGCCGGCGGTGAGCTTGAAGCCCAGCACGCGGGGCGGTTGCGGCGCCCAGGATTTCAGCAGCGGGAGCAGCTTGGGCGTGGGAACGAGCCGGAGCGCGAGAGCGTCGGCGTAGGAGCTGAGCTTGCCCGCATGCGTGGTCTCCGGCCGGTAGTCCGCCACGGCGGCGGCGTGCACCACCGCGTCGAAACCGCCGGAGCAGAGCGCGGACTCGAGGCGCGCGGCGAGCTGGGCGGTGGAGCCGAAGGCCCCGCAAATGATGCCGCCGGCGGAGGCCCGCACCGAGCCTTCGCCGTGCAGCAGGGTGACCTCGTGGCCCGAGACGGCGAGATGCTCGGCGATGGCCGCGCCGGTGGCTCCGCTGCTGACGTTGGAGAGAAAACGCACCGCGTCGATGGGTTCGCGGGTGGCGCCGGCGGTGACGAGGACTTTCATGCGATGCGCGAGGGGGAGACTGGCTCAGGCGATCTTGGTTCCCAGTTGCGCGAGCACGTGCAGCACGAGGTCGTCTGGTTCGAGGAGGCGGCCCGCGCCTTGTTCGCCGCAGGCCTGGTTGCCCTCTCCGGTGGGAAGCACGCGCACGCCCATGGCGGCGAGTTTTTGCAGGTTCGCCTGGGTGGCGGGGTGGGCGAGCATGGCGTGGTTCATGGCGGGCGCGACCCACCAGGATTTTTTCTTCAGCTCCCAGGCGAGAAAGAGCGAGCCCAGCAGGTCGTCGGCGAGGCCGTTGGCCAGCCGCGCCACGGTGTTGGCGGTGGCGGGGCAGACCAGCGCGAGGTCGGCCCAGCGGGCGAGATCGATGTGTTCCATCGCGCGGCCGGGCTCCCAGAGATCGCAGAGAGGGGCGCTGCCCGTGAGGCCCTCGAGGGTGGCGGGCCCGATGAACTTCAAGGCGGAGGGCGTGGCCACCGTCTGGATCTCGACGCCGGCCTGGGCGAGGCGCGAGATCGCGTGGCAGGCCTTGTAGCAGGCGATGGAGCCGGTGAGCGCGAAGAGCAGGCGGGGCATCGTGCGGGTGGGGTTAATAGCTTTCGCGGGCGGAGGGAAACTCGCGGGCGGACACGGCGGCGTGATAGTCCGCGAGGCCCTGGCGCGCGGCCGCGCCCGCCTCGGTGAAGTGACGCACGAAGCGCGGCTGGTGGCCGGGGCTCAGGCCGAGCAGATCGGCCATGACCAGCACCTGGCCGTCGCAACCCGCGCCGGCGCCGATGCCGATGGTGGGAATGGCGACGGCGGAGGTGATTTCCCGCGCCAGCGCCTCGGGCACGCATTCCAGCACGAGGCCGAAGACGCCCGCGGCCTCCAGCGCGCGCGCCTGGCGCACGAGATCGGCCGCGGCGGCGGAGTCGCGGCCCTGGACCTTGTAGCCGCCGAGCGCGTGCACGGACTGCGGCGTGAGCCCCAAGTGACCCATGACCGGCACGCCCGACTGGACGAGGTGCGAGATCACGTCGGCGTGGCCGTCCACGCCCTCGATTTTCACCGCCTGGGCTCCGGCGCGGAGCAACAGGGTGGCGGTGTCGACCGCGAAGGCGACGCCCTTGCGCGCGGCCAAAAAGGGGAAGTCGCCGACCAGCAGCTTGCGTTGCAAGGGCTCGCCGAGGCCGCGAGCGACGGCCGCCACGTGGCGCGCCATGATCTCGGGGGTGGCGGCGAAGGTCGTCGCCTCGCCGTCGATCACGGTGGCCAGCGAGTCGCCGACCAGCACGCAGTCGACGGCCGATTCGGCGAGCAGGCGCGCCTCCCAGTGCGTGTGGGCCGCGACCATGCTGATCGGGGCCTGCCCTTTGCGCGCGCGAAACTCGAGGACGGACTTCATGCGAAGACAGCCTACATACGGCCGGCGGCGCGGGGAGGCCAACCCGCATTTTCACCAAACTTGGACGGCCGCGCCGCCGTGGTGCGCTCGACTTTGCGGCCTCTCCGGCCAGTCTTGCGGTCACGCGTCATGCTTTTGTTCGCCGCCGCCAAGCTCACTGTTTGGGAAAAAGTCCAAGCCGTCCCGGTCTCCACCTGGCTCCATCTTGCGATCGGCGTGGCGGTGCTGGTCCTGCTGGCGCGAATCTGGAAGTCGCTCGCCGAACTCAACGAGTTCGCCCCTTGGCTTGTGCTCGTGCTCGTCGGCGGCTCGGTGGTGCTTTACTGGACCTACGAGCGCACCGAGCCTAGGGTGCTGTCGCCGGTTTTCGACGTGCTTGCCCAGTATCTGCCCTCGCGACCCTCTCGCCCTCCCGCGCCCGACGCGCCCTGACCGACGCCGGAAGACGGACGGCCCGATTCAGCGGGCGTTGCGAACCGGGAAATCGCGCACCGGAGCCAGTCGCTCTTCGTTGCGGCCGCCGCGCACGGTAAGCACGAGCCGCCGCTGAAGGACGTTCGCGAGCAACACGGGCGAGATCAGAGCGAAGCTGGCGGTCGCCACCACCAGGGGGGACAGGCGCAGGAGCAGTCCAAGCGCGGCGGTCGCGACCGCGGCCAGCACGAATCCGGTGCCCAGGCTGCGCAAGCCCAGGGCCGCGGCGAGTCCGAGCGGGAGCGCCAGCATCGCGACTTGGGGCGGGATAAACGCGAAAGTCAGACCTATGGCGTAAGCCACCGGAGCCACCAGGTCGTCTTCACTCGCGTGAAAAACCTGCTGCAAACCCAAGCCCGCCAATGCGGCCACGGCGATAGTGGCGAGAGGCAGGACGCCCGCCGCGGCATAGGGGTCGATGATCACAAAGGCGTGCCTGACCAGCTCCAAACCGCCCCAGGCTCGCGCCAAATCGACAAAATTCACCCAGTGAAGCCAGCCGAGTCGGTGACGGCTTCGCTCCGCCAGTTCAGGCAAAGAAACGAGCTTCAGCCGCCGCCGGGTAAGTAAACCGGCGGGCAGGACGAGCAGACAAACCCCGAGGAGATAGAATACGTAATACATTTGAATATAGGACCTTGGCTATCGGGGCGGGCATTTCGCAGGGCGGGAAACCACCTTTGCGGGCGGGAAAGCGCGAAAAACCACGGATAAAGGCAAACATGTGGCGAAAGCCTGCCACAAGCCTAAAGTAGGTAAATGTCCCCAAGTGCCTTTACGGCCGTGAGGACGGGAAAATTTTCCCAAGCTGTCGCGCGGCCATTGGCGCCGGCGATGTTCTCTGACGCCGCGCTTCAGCCGCCCATGGCGGCCCGGGCGGCCCGCTTCATGGCATCCACCGGCACGGTCGTCCCGGTCCAGAGTTCCAAGGCTCGCGCTCCTTGGTGGACGAGCATCGAGAGGCCGTTGGCGGCGGGCAGGCGTCGCGCGCGAGCCTCCGCCAGCAGGGCGGTTTCCGGCGGGTTGTAGATCATGTCGTATACGCCGCGGGGCGAGGGCAGGGCGGCCAGATCGGCGGGCGGCGCGTCGGACGGCTTCAGGCCGGCGCTGGTGGCGTTGATCACCCAAGCGTGGGCCGGGAGGGATGGGGGAGGGGTCCGCGGATCGAACCCGTGCACCGGAATCTCGCCCGCCAGGGGCGCGAGTTGGGCGAGCAGCGCGTCGAGGTTGTCGCGGGTGCGATTGGCGATCCAGAGCGAGGCCGCGCGGCTTTGCAGGCACTCCACCGCCGCTCCCCGCGCCGCGCCGCCGGCGCCGAGCAGGATCACGTGCGCGTCGACCAGGTCTCCGCCCAGATCCTCGCGCAGGGCCTCGTGCAGGCCGTGGCCGTCGGTGTTGAAGCCCTCCCAGCCGTCCTCGCGCCAGCGCAGGGTGTTGATCGCGCCGACCGGACGCGCGGCGGGATCGATCGCGACCACGCGCGGCGAGCCGAAGGCGAGGATCTTGTGCGGCACGGTGAGGTTCACGCCGCGGAATTTTTTCGCGTGCAACAGATCGAGCGCGCGGGGCAGTTCCTCCGGGGGCACCTCGAAGCGGAAATAGCGCCAGTCCGCAAACCGCGCATCGCTCCGCGTCATCTCCGCCAGGGCCGCGTTGTGCATGGCCGGGCTGATGGAGTGCTTGATCGGGTGCCCGAGCACGGCGAGCGAGACGCCGGGGCGTGACCAGGCTTCCAGATCGGCGAGCGAGTGGGTGCGGGCGTCTTCGTGCATGCGGCCCTTATGCAAGCGCGACGGGGCCGCGCTTTCCAAGCGCCGACTGCGGGCCGACCGCCGCTCAGGCCGCGTTGCGCTCGCAGACGCTTTCGAAGTCCGCCACGAAAGTCTCGAACATGCGGGCGCGGTTCGCCTCGCCTGCCGCCGCGCAGTGGGCGGCGAGATTGCGACAGCAGCGGGCCAGCACCTCGCGCGCCGGGGTGGGGCAGAGATCCTGAGGCGCCGGGTCGAAACCGCGCGAGCGCAGGAAAAGCATCAATTCACCGCGGGTCCGGAAGGCGCCGCGCTCAAAGGGATCGATGAAAAACGGCGTGTCCTCGAGAAAGCATCCCACGATGAAGTGCCCCGGCAGGCCGACCGGATCCAGTTCCAAGCCCAGGCGTCGCGCCACGAGCAGATACACGATGCTGAGCGCGACCGGCAATCCGGTGCGACGCTCCAGCACGAGCGGCAGGTAGCTGTTGCGCGGGTCCTCGTAGCGCTCGGTGTTGCCGTGATAGCCGGCCTCGTGGAAGAGCACGCGGTTGATCACCCGGCAGCGTTCGCGGATCGAGCACGGCTCCGCGGTGAGTTCGCGGCAGCGGGCGGCGAGCCGGTCCAGCTCCAGGGCGCACGACTCGGCGGTCGCGTCGGGCAGGGCGGCCCGGGCAAGCAGGACCGCGCCGGTTTCCAGTTCGTGGTGGGGCGAGCGGATGAAACCGCGGAACTCCTCCACCGGATCGGTGAAGCGGAGTTCGGCGAGCAGCCGCCTCGCGTGCCACGCCAGGGCGCGGTCGTGGCCGGTCGAGAGCTCCAGAAGAAACTCGCGCGCGGCCTCCGGCCGGGCGCCGAAAAAGGCTGTCAGCCCGGCGCGAACCGCGGGGCTGGTGTCGTCCAGAAGGGCGGAGAAGGCCTCGCGTTCCCTGGGACTGAAGATCGGGTTTTTCACTGCGGCATCACCATGGATTCACCCGTTATCGCCATGCAATGGCGAACGGTCCCCGGCGCGGGGGAAATGCTGCGTAGGGGACGCGTGGGAACCCGTTGCGCGCGGTCTGGTCGCACGCCCGCCGAGCCTGGGGGAAAGTCCGCCGGGGCCGTGCGCTCAGCGCGCGCCGTAGAGCGCGGTGCCCACGCGCACGCAGGTGGAGCCGGCGGCCACCGCGAGTTCGAGGTCTCCGCTCATGCCCATCGACAGCTCGGGCAGCGCGACGCCGAAGCGGCTCGCGAGCGTGTCGCGCAGTTCGCGCAGCGTCGCGAAGGTCCGGCGCGCGTGCTCCGCGGTCTCTTCGGGCGTGGCGCCCAGCGGGGCTATGGTCATGAGTCCCTCGATTCGCAGGTGGGGCGCGGCGAGCGCGACCTCCAGCAGGCGGGGGGCGTCCTCGAGCTCGCAGCCGAATTTGGCCGGATCGCGCCCGGCGTTGACCTGGAGGAGCGCCGCGAGCGGGCGGCCGAGCTCCCCTGCGGCGCGGTCGAGGTGGCGGACGAGCTTCTCGGTATCTACGGATTGAATACGATCAAAGGTCTCGGCCGCGAGGCGGGCCTTGTTGCTTTGGAGGTGGCCTATCAGCTCCCAGCGCAGGCCCGCGGCGCCGTCGGCCGCGGCGAGCGGGCGCTTGGCTGCGGCCTCCTGCACGCGGTTTTCGCCCACGGCGGCCAGGCCCCCGCGGGCCGCGAAGACCGCGGCGTCTGCCGGGTGGGTCTTGGTCACGGCGAGCAGCTTGACCGCGTCCGCCGCGCGCCCGGAGGCCGCGCAGGCCGCCGCGATGCGCGCGTTCAGTTCCGTCAGGCGGACAAGAAATGCATCATAAGAGAGCATGATATGAGAGGTTTTCTCGGTTGCGGGGTGATTAGATGGATTTATGGGTGTAAGGCGTCGCGCAACGCACCCCATGCAAATCGAGAACTTCAAAATTTTCGCGGATCTGGTCGAGACCAAGAGCTTTTCCAAAGCCGCCAAAATCAACGGCATCACCCAATCGGCCGTGAGCCAGCAGGCGCGGGCGATGGAAAAACACTTCAAGGCGCTGCTGATCGACCGCAGCCAGAAGCAGTTCCAGCTCACGCGCGAGGGTTATCAGGTTTATGAATCCGCCAAAGAGATCCTGCACACCTACGACAAGTTGGATTCGGATCTTCAGGAGCTGAAGAAGGTCATCAGCGGCACCATCCGCATCTCCACCATCTACTCGATCGGCCTTCATGAGCTGCCGCCCTACATCAAGAAATTCCTCCACGACTACCCTTCGGTGAACGTGCGCGTGGAGTATCGCCGATCCAATCTCGTCTACGAGGACATCCTGCACAACTCGGTGGACTTCGGCCTTGTGGCCTTCCCGCAGAAGCAACGCCAGATCGAGGTCGTTCCGTTCCGCAACGACCGGCTCGTGCTGATCACTCCGCCGAACCATCCGCTGGCGAAAAAGGGCGAGGTCGCGGTCGCGGAGCTTTCCGGCCAGAAGTTCATCGGTTTCGACCCCGACATTCCGACCCGCAAGGCCGTCGACCAGATTTTCCGCGAGCACAAGCTCGAGAGCGAGCCGGTGATGGAGTTCGACAACATCGAGACGGTGAAGCGCGCGGTGGAGATCGACCACGGCATCGCCATCGTGCCGCAGGCCACGGTGCAACAGGAGGTGAGGGCCGGTTCCCTCGCCATGCTGACCCTCAAGGGCAAGGAGTTCACGCGCCCTCTCGCCATCCTGCATCGCAAGGGCCGCGTGCTCACGCCCGCCATGCGCAAGTTCATCGACACGCTCGGGCTGGAGCTCGGGTCGGCTTCCGCCTGAGGCCTGGCTCGGGCGCGCGCCCGAGGCCGGCGGCGCGGACCCTCTTGCGCCGCAAGTGGTTTGCGGCTCCCGTGTGTCGGACATGACGCGCGAGATCCTTCTGATTCTCTACGTGGGCACGCTGGGCGGGCTCATGCTGTTCGCGTTTCACCGGGTGAAGCTGATGTGGCTCTACGCGCGCCACGCGCGACGCCCGGCGCCTCCCCCGGCTCCGCCCGGCTCCGCGCCGAAGGTCTGCATCCAGCTTCCCGTTTTCAACGAACCGCTGGTCGTCGAGGGCTTGCTGGAAAAGGTGTGCGCGATCCGCTGGCCGGAGGGGCGTCTCGAGATCCAGCTGCTTGACGATTCGACCGACGAGACGTCGGGGGTGGCCGCACGCTGGCTGGCGCGGCACTCATCGGTTGCGGCGCGCGTCCGTCACGTCCGCCGCGCCGACCGGCGCGGCTACAAGGCCGGCGCCCTGAACCACGGCAACGGCCTCACCGACGCAGAGTTTATCGCCATCTTCGACGCGGACTTTTTGCCCGCGCCGGATTTTCTGGAGAGACTCATGCCGCACTTCGCCGATCCCGGGGTGGGCGTGGTCCAGGCCCGCTGGGAGTTCGCCAACCGCCGAGCCGGCCTGCTCACCCGGTTCCAGGCGGTCTTTCTCGACGCCCACTTCGTGATCGAGCAGTCGGCCCGCCACGGCGCGGGCTTGTTCTTCAACTTCAACGGCACCGCCGGCATCTGGCGGCGCGCCGCACTGGAGGACGCCGGCGGCTGGAGCGACGACACCGTGACCGAGGACCTCGATCTCAGCTATCGCGCGCAGTTGCGCGGCTGGCGTTTCGTCTATCGCGAGGACTACTCGGTGCCGTCAGAGCTGCCGGAAAACGTCACCGCCTTCAAAAGCCAGCAGCGCCGCTGGACGAAGGGCGGCATCCAGGTGGCGCGCAAGCAGCTCGGGGTCGTGCTTTCCAGCGGCCACCCGGCGCGCGTCAAGCGCGAGGCCGCGTGGCACCTGCTGGTCGGTTGCGTGCATCCCTTGCTGGTCTTGTTCAGCCTGTTGTTCGTGCCTTACCTCGTCGTGGTGGGGCCTTCGCAGGAGGGCTGGTTCTGGATGGTGTTCAACCCCGTCACCATGCTGCTCCTGGGCGGCGGTTCGGTGGCCTTTTATGTGACCAGCCAGTATTTTCGGGCCCGCGAGTGGCGGGAGGGCCTGCTGTGGCTGGTGTTCGCGCCCTTCGTGATGACCTTCGGGCTGGCGAT
>JAIXVY010000209.1 GCA_027482505.1 Opitutaceae bacterium
GATGGCCATGCCATCAACCTCAGCCCCGACGAACACTACCCCGTCAACCTTGGCATGGCCTGCCCCAAAGGCTGGGAATCCCTCGCCGTCCTCGACGCCCCCGACCGCGCCACCACGCCCCTCCTCCGCAACAAGGCCACGGGCAAACTCGAAGCCGTCTCCTGGCCCGTCGCACTCGAAGCCTTTGTGCGCAATTTCAAGGGCATCCAAGCCGCCCATGGCGCGCACTCGCTCGCCTTTCTCTCCACCGGCCAAATTCCAATGGAGGAAATGGCCCTCCTCGGCGCCCTCTTCAAATTCGGCATGGGCGGCCTGCACTGCGATTCCAACACCCGCCAGTGCATGGCCACCGCGCACGTCGCCTACAAGCAGTCCTTCGGCTTCGACTCCCCGCCCTTCACCTACGCCGATTTCGAGGAGAGCGACGTCCTCGTATTCGTCGGCGCCAATCCCTGCATCGCCCACCCGATCATGTGGCAGCGCGTGATGCGCAACCAGCGTTCGCCGCGCATCATCGTCCTCGACCCGCGCCGCACCGAGACCGCCCAGTGCGCCACCCACCACCTCGCCCTCGCGCCGAAGTCCGATCTCGTTCTTCTCTACGGCCTCGCCTCGCGCGTCCTTGAGCTCGGCGGCCTAGACGAGACTTTCGTGGCCGCGCACACCGAGAACTTCGCCGCCTTCCGCGCCTTCCTCGCCGACTACCCCCTCTCTCGCGCCGCCGCCGAGTCCGGCCTTCCCCTCGCGCAACTCGACGAGGTCGCCGGCCTCCTCGCCGACCGCTCCAAACGCGTCTCCTACTGGTGGACGATGGGCGTCAACCAGGGCCACGAGTCCACCCGCACCGCGCAGGCGCTGATCAACCTCGCGCTCATGACCGGGCAGATCGGCAAGCCCGGCACCGGCGCCAACTCCATCACCGGCCAGTGCAATGCGATGGGCTCGCGGATCTTTGGCAACGTGACCTCGCTCCTCGGCGGCCACGACTTCGCCAATCCAGCCCACCGCGAGAAAATATCCCGTATCCTCGGCGTCGATACATCGGTCATCCCCGCGGAAAAAAGCTGGGCCTACGACCAGATCATCGACGGCGTCGAGCGCGGCGACATCCGCGGCCTCTGGGTCATCGCCACCAACCCCGCCCATTCCTGGACCAACCAGAACCGCGTCCGCGCCCTGCGCGACAAACTCGACTTCCTCGTCGTGCAGGACCTCTACGCCAGCACCGAGATGGCGCAGATGGCCGACCTCGTGCTCCCCGCCGCCGGCACTGGTGAAAAGGAAGGCGTGCTCATCAACTCCGAGCGCCGCCTCGGCGTCATCCGCAAGGTCCGTCGCGCGCCCGGCCAGGCGCTCGCCGATTTCGCCATATTCAAGCTCGTCGCCGAAGCCTGGGGCTGCGGCGAGATGTTCCGCGCCTGGTCGAGCCCCGAGGCCACCTTTCGCCTACTGCGTGAGATCAGCCGCGGCCAGCCCTGCGATTTCACCGGCATCGAAGGCTACGACCATCTCCAACGCGAAGGCGGCATCCAATGGCCCTTCCCTCAAGGGACGCCGTCCCCGCTCCCTGCTCCTGGCTCCCCGCTCCCCGAGCGCCGCCTCTTCGCCGACGGCCGTTTCTTCACGCCTTCCGGCCGCGCCTTTTTCCACTTCGACGCGCCGCGCCCCCCACCCGAGCCACCCTGCGCCGAGTATCCCCTCCTCCTGAACACCGGCCGCGGCAGCTCCGCCCAGTGGCACACCGGCTCGCGCACCGACAAAAGCGCCATCCTCCGCAAGCTCGCGCCGACCACTCAGATCGTAGAGGTCCACCCGGACGACGCCGTCCGCCTCAGCCTGCGCGACGCCCAGCGCGTCCTGATTCGCTCCCGCCGAGGAGAAGCCGAGGCCACCGTCGCGATCACCTCCATCGTCTCCCCCGGTCAGGTTTTCATGCCCATGCACTTTCCGGAGATGAATCGGTTGACCGCCTCCATCTTCGATCCGCACTCGCGCCAGCCCAGTTTCAAGGCCTGCGCCGTGACCATTCGCGCCTGCTAGGCGCGCTGGGATAGTCGCTCGTAAGCAGGGGGGGGCGGAGAAAAATTTCCCCCGTTTGTAAGTATTAGGCTAAAGAAATCCATGCGCGTGCCGAAACTGCACGCGATGTGCGCCTTAGATTTTCGCCCCAAACCCCTTTGGCCCGCCTCGGCGGGTGCGTGACGGCCATGCGTTCCGCCATGCCCGCCGGCCGAGACAAACGCACCGCAATCGCCAGCACCCTGCGCCCCCGCACTATCGTCGCCGCGCTTGTGTTCGGGTTTTTGGCCTGCGCGCCCTCCGCGCGCGCCTTTCCGCCCGCGCCCTACTACACTGTTTTCGGCGACGTTCGCGACGAGTTTGGCAACCTTATCTCAGCGGGCGGGGGCTCCGTCGTTTTCTCCATCAACACCCGGGAAATCGCTCGCTACCCGGTCACCGGAGTCACCGGCGCCGACTATAACTACCAAATTCGGATGCGGATGGACATGAGCCGCCTCGGCACCTCGTCCTACAGCTCCCTCGCGGTGAACACCGGCGCCACCTACACCCTCGCGGTGGATATCGGCGGCGTCACCTATCTCCCGCTGGAAATGACCACGCCCCCCAGCGTGGGCAACGCCGCAGATCGCCGCCGCATCAACCTCACGCTGGGCCAGGACAGCGACCGCGACGGTCTCCCAGACGCTTGGGAGCAAATGCAGCTCTACATGGCGGGGCTTGATCTCGCCAATCTTGGCTCGATCACACCCGGCAGCGACCTGGATGGCGACGGCCTGAGCAACTTTCAGGAATACATCGCGGGCACCTACGCCTCGGATCCCACCGAGACCTTCTATCTTAAGATCAAGTCGGCCTCCGCCAACGCCGCGGTCGTCGAGTTTTTCACCATAACCGGGAAAACCTACGCGATGGAGCAGAGCTCCGATCTCAAAACCTGGAGCCCGGTGACCTTTTCCGTCGGCGCCACCACCGCCTCCTCCGCTCACGTCGCCACCGGCGTCGGCCCCGTCGAAGCCCAGGTCACCAAGACCGAGGCGGACGCCAAAGTCTTCTATCGCCTAAAAGTCCGATGAAACGCCTCGCCGTCCTTTGCCTGGCCCTGCTTGCGGCCGCCACCGGCGCGCGCGCGCAGTGGCTCACCAAGACCTACAATCTCGCCCCCGGTTGGAACGGGATCTGGCTGTCCGGCGACGCCTCCTACGCCACCGTCGGCGATCTTTTCGCCGCTTATCCGAACGTCGGCGAAATCTGGCGCTGGAACCCCGATCCCGACCGGGTCCAGTTCAGCGACAGCCCGTCCACCC
>JAIXVY010000498.1 GCA_027482505.1 Opitutaceae bacterium
CTCGGCGCCGCGCCGGCCTCGACCGCGCTGGTGGGCGATTCGCCCTGGGACGTGGAGGCGGCGCGCAAGGCGGGCTTCGGCGGGGGCTTCATGGTGACGACCGGCACCCACACCGAGGCCGAGTTGAGAGCGCACGGCGCGGAAGTCGTCACGCCCGGGCTGATTGACCTCCGGCCGCATCTGCTCTCGCTTGCGAGTCGCTGACCTTGGCCACCGCCGCAAACAACCGCCCCCCGCCCGACGCGCTTACCGGCGTGCTCGAGCGCATCGTGTTCCTAAACGAGGAGAACCACTACACGATCGCGGAGTTCCGGCCCGACGACGGCGAGGACAAGGTCACGATCGTCGGCGCGCTGCCCGGCGTGCAGTGCGGCGAGACGCTGCATCTGCAAGGCCAGTGGACGACGCATTCGCAGCACGGCTCGCAGTTCAAGGTCGAGCGCTTCCGCAGCGAGCTGCCGTCGAGCGTGTATGGCATCCGCAAATACCTCGGCTCCGGCCTCGTGCCCGGAGTGGGCAAGGTCTACGCGAACAAGATCGTGGACGCCTTCGGCACCGACACCTTCCGCGTGCTCTCGGAAGACTCCGGCAAGCTCCGCGACGTGCCCGGGATCGGGAAGGTCCGCGCCAGCGCGATCAAGAAGGCGTGGGACGAGCAGCGGGCCTTCCGCGAGCTCTACATTTTTCTCCAGACCTACGGCGTCACGCCGGGCCAGTGCGTGAAGTTGATCAACAAATACGGCGGCGAGGCGCGCCAGATCCTGCAACGCGAGCCCTACCGGGTGGCGCGCGAGATCGACGGCATCGGCTTCAAGACGGCCGACCGCATCGCGATCAACCTCGGTTTCGCCAACGACGCTCCTCCGCGGCTCGACGCCGGCATCCTCTACGCGATGGACACGCTCCAGGAGGAGGGGCACACCGCGCTGCGCGAGGGCGAGCTGCGCGACTACGCGGCCGGCCTGCTCGAGACCTCGGCCGAGCGCATCGCGGCGCGCATCACCGCGCTCGTCGGCGAGAAAAGCCTTTCGATTCACCAACCGGCGGGCGTGGCGGATCCCTTGCCGGGCTCGGCGCTGGTGCAGCTGCCCGTGCTAGACCGCGCGGAGCAGAAGATCGCCGTCGCGATCAAGCGCCTCGGCGCGGTGCCGAGCGGGCTGCCGCCGATCAAGGTCGACGCCGCGGTGGTGTGGGCGGAGCAGAAGGCGGGCTTTGTTTTCGCCCAGGCCCAGCGCGACGCGGTGAAGTCCGCTCTCGTCTCGAAGGTGTCCATCCTCACCGGCGGTCCGGGCACGGGAAAAACCTCCTCGCTGCGGGCCTTGGTCGACATCCTCAAGGCGAAGAAGGCCCGCGTCTCGCTCGCCGCGCCCACCGGGCGCGCGGCGCAGCGGCTCACGGAGAGCACGGGCGGCTTCGCGCAGACGCTCCATAGGCTGCTGAAATACGATCCCTCGCGCGGCGGCTTCACCGCCAACGAGGACGCTCCGCTCGCGACGGATTTCCTTATCGTCGACGAGGCCTCGATGCTCGACACGCGCCTCGCCGCCGCGCTTTTCGAGGCGATCCCCTCGCGCGCGCACCTGCTGCTCGTGGGCGACACCGACCAGTTGCCAAGCGTGGGCGCGGGCAACGTGTTGAAAGACATCATCGCGACCGAGGCGGTGCCGGTCACGCGCCTGAGCGTCGTTCATCGCCAGCAGGGGCAGAGCGAGATCGTGACCACCGCGCACGCGATCAACGCCGGCGACTCCAAGCTGCCGATCGCGGTGGAGACGCTGGACAAGGTGCAGGCCTGGGCGGACCTGACCTTCATCGTGGCGCGCGACGCGGAGGACTGCGTGGCGAAAACGCTCGCGCTCTGCACGGAGTTCATCCCCGCGAATTTCCATTGGATGAAACCCGGCGACGTGCAGGTGCTCGCGCCGATGCACAAGGGCGTGGCGGGCGTGGGCAACCTGAACCTGCAATTGCAGGCGGCGATCAACCCCCACGGCCGCGGCCTGCGCGGCCCGGGCGGCGAGTATCGCGCGGGCGACAAGGTCATCCAGCTGCGCAACAACTACGACAAAAACCTCTTCAACGGCGACATCGGCGTCGTGACCTCCGCGGACGCCGACGCGGGCGTGCTCGACGCGGATTTCGACGGCGAGCGGCACACCTTCACCCGCGGCGAGCTGGGCGACCTCGCGCTGGCCTATGCGATCAGCATCCACAAGAGTCAGGGCAGCGAATACGCGGCGGTGGTGATCCCGCTGCTGAAGGGCCACTTCATGATGCTGCAGCGCAACCTGCTCTACACCGCGATCACGCGCGGGAAGAAAAAGGTCTTCATCGTCGGCGAGCCCGCGGCCTACGGCATGGCGGTGCGCAACAACGAGGCGAAGGCGCGCAGCACGCACCTGAAGGAAAAAATCCTCGCGGCGGTGATGGCGAAGTGAGGATGAATTTTTAACGCAGAGGCGCAGAGAAGCGGAGGAAAAGCCGACAAGAGCGCCGTCGGCGCGGGGAAAAGTGCTCGCTGCACTTTCGCGTCTCCGCGCTTACGCTCCTGTCACATCCGGCAGATGAGGAGCTCGCGTTCGAAGAGCATCTCCTTCGGCAGGTGCGCGGTGAGGTCGATGAAAAGCTCCTCGTGACCGAGGAGCTCGGCGCGCCAGGCCTTGCGGTCGACCGCGGTGAGCTGGTCAAACGCGGCCTCCGGCAGGTCGAGCCCGGTCCAGTCGATGTCGGCGTGGCGCGGCATCCAGCCTAGGGGCGTTTCACGACCCCGGGCGCGGCCGCGGGTGCGCTCGACGATCCAGCGCAGGACGCGGAAGTTTTCGCCGAAGCCGGGCCAGAGGAACTTGCCGTCCTCGCCCTTGCGAAACCAGTTCACGTTGAAGATGCGGGGCGTCTCGGCCAGGCCGCGCTGCATCTTGATCCAGTGGCGGAAGTAGTCGCCCATGTGGTAGCCGCAGAAGGGCAGCATGGCCATGGGGTCGCGGCGCACCTGGCCGATCGCGCCGGCGGCGGCGGCGGTCATCTCGGAGCCCATCGTCGCGCCGACGTAGACGCCGCCCGACCAGTTGAAGGATTGATAGACGAGCGGCGTGGTGGTGGCGCGGCGGCCGCCAAAGACGATGGCGCTGATCGGCACGCCCTCGGGCTTTTCCCAATCGGGGTCGATGGTGGGGCATTGGGAGGCGGGCGCGGTGAAGCGCGCGTTGGGGTGGGCGGCCTTCGCGCCGGTTTGTCTGGCGAGCCCGGGCGTCCATTGGTTGCCCTGCCAGTCCACGCACTCGGCGGGCGGCGCGTCGGTCATGCCTTCCCACCACACGCCGCCCTCGGGCGTGAGGGCGCAGTTGGTGAAGATGGTGTTTTTCGACAGCGCGGCCATCGCGTTGGGGTTGGTCTTGCGCGAGGTGCCGGGGGCGACGCCGAAGAAGCCGGCCTCGGGATTGATGGCGCGCAGGCGACCGTGGGCGTCGGGGCGCAGCCAGGCGATGTCGTCGCCGACCGTGGTCACCTTCCAGCCGGCCTTGGCGAAGGGCTCGGGCGGGATGAGCATGGCGAAGTTGGTCTTGCCGCAGGCGGAGGGGAAGGCGGCGGTGACGTAGGTTTTTTCGCCCTGCGGGTTCTCGACGCCGAGAATGAGCATGTGCTTGGCCATCCAGCCTTCGTCGCGCGCCATGGCGGAGGCGATGCGGAGGGCGAAGCACTTTTTCCCGAGGAGGGCGTTGCCGCCGTAGCCGGAGCCGTAGGACCAGATCTCGCGCGTCTCGGGGAAGTGGACGATGTATTTCTCGGGGTTGCAGGGCCAGGGCAC
>JAIXVY010000044.1 GCA_027482505.1 Opitutaceae bacterium
CGAGCAATTCATCGCGATGCAATTTCCGCGCGGCATCCACGCGGGCGACGTCGCCAAGGCGATGGGCTGCCACCCGGACTACCTCGGGCGAGTGTTTCGCCGCGCGCACGGTTGCACGGTGAGCGAGGCGATCCACCGGAGGCAGTTGCAGGAGGCGCGCTGGCGTCTGCGCGAAGGCGGCCAAGGCATCGAGGACGTGGCGCTCGCCTGTGGATTTCGCGAGCCGCGTTACTTCCGAAAGCTTTTCACCGCCGCCCAGGGCGTGAGTCCGCGCGAATATCGCAAGCTGCACGCCCGCATCCGGGTGAACACGCGCTGATCCTCGCGCGCGGGACCGGCGGTCGCCTTGGCGGCATGTTGACTATAAAACCGTTTCGCCCCTCCGCGCCGATTGCCTTGGCGGTGCGGGGGAGTCTGTTTGGGTCACCGTGCCTTCTTTCCCCATGCCGCGTTCCCGCCTTCTCCCCCGTTCGCTGCTTTGCCTCCTCGCATGTCTGTCGTGGATCGCCGCTCCGGCGACCGTGGTGCGCGCGGGCGAATCCGCCGAAATCTCGCTTTTGTCTGCCTCCGCGGCGGGCGGCGCCGCGGTGAAGCCTGACGCTCCGCTCGTGCTTTCCCCGGAAAACGCGGCCTGGGATCTGTCGCGGCATGATTCGCTGTATTTCACCCTTCGCAACGACGGGCGCGAGACGGTGTCGGTCTGGGCGCGGGCCGAAAATCCGGACGCGAAGGGCGTGACCGACAGCGTGCGCAATGTGCTTGTGCTCGATCCCGGCGCGAGCGGCGAGCTTCGCCTTCGGCTGATGCGCCGGCCGGAGGATCCGGGCTATGCGCCCTTCAAGCCCTACTTCATGTATTTCAAAAGCATCAACGTGCGCGACAACACCCTCGATCCCGCCCGGGTGGCCCGCGTGGTCGTGTGGCTGGACGAGGCGCGGCCCGGCTCCGGCGTCACGGTGAAAAACGTGTCGGCGCGCGGCGAGGGGGTTCCCGCTCCGGTGCCCTTCTTCCCCTTCATCGACCGCTACGGCCAATACAAGCACACCGACTGGCCGGGCAAGGTCCACGAGGACGCCGATTTCGAGGCGCTACGCCGGCAGGATGCGCGGGATATGGCGGCCCACGCCGGCCCTGCCGACTGGGATGAATGGGGCGGTTGGAAAAACGGCCCCCGCCGCAAGGCCACCGGCTTTTTCCGCACGGAAAAAGTCGACGGCAAATGGTGGCTGGTCACTCCTCGCGGCACGCTTTTCTGGTCCTACGGACCCACCGGCGTGAGCGCGGGCGGAGAGGGCAGCCCCGTCACAAGCAAGGAGCACTGGTTCGAGGATCTTCCCTCGCCCGAAGGCCCCGCCGCGTCGCATTGGTCCTCCGGCCGCGGAGCGCGGTTCATGTATTATCAGGACGGCAAGGAATGGCGGGCCTTCTCGTTCTCGGGCTTGAACGCCGAGCGGAAATACGGCCCCGACTGGCGCGAGGCGACCGCCGAGGCCCTGCACTTCCGTCTGCGTAATTGGGGAATGAATACGATGGCCAACTGGTCCGATCCGGTAGTCTATCTCAAGCGCAAGACCCCCTACGTGGTCGCGGTGTCCTCCGCTCCGCTCAAGCTGGACCACTTTCCCGACGTCTTCGACCCCGAGTTCGAGCGCTCCGTGAACGCGGCGATGGACCGGGAAAAGGGCACGACCGCCGGCGATCCGTGGAACCTGGGCTATTTCGTGGACAACGAGCTCACCTGGGGCGCTTCGCGAGGCGGCGCGCGGGCGGTCCAGGGCGCGCTCAAGGCGTCGCCCGGCTCCGGAACCAAGAAGGCCTTCGTCGCCCATTTGAAGGCGGCCTACCGCGAGATCGGCGCCCTGAATCGCGCCTGGGGCGCGCCCCACGCCTCGTGGGAGGCGTTGCTCGAGGCGCGCGCCCTTCCCGAGCCGCAGACGGAGGCCTTCAAGACCGACTGCGCGAACTTCGGGCTGAAGATGACGGAGAAATATTTCTCCACGGTGCGAGCCGCCGTGAAGCGCGTGGCGCCGAACAATCTTTACCTGGGCTGCCGTTTCCACGGTCACATCGACCGTTCGGTCGTCGAGATCGCGGCCAAATACTGCGACGTGATCGGCTATAACATCTACGAGCGTCCCGCGGGCCGGCTAAACCAATACCGCGGCGTGGTGGACGCGCCCTTCATCGTCGGCGAGTTCGGCGTCACCAGCGATCTGGCCCAGACGCCTTGGCGCGGCCAGTTGCTTACCCAGCAACCGGGAGAGCGTCTGGCCGAGATGGAGCGCTGGCTCGCCGAAGGTTTCGCCCATCCCGCCCTCGTCGGCGCGCATTTCTTCCAATTTCGCGACCAGCCCTTGTCCGCCCGCGCCGACGGCGAGGCCACGCTGCGCGGCTTCCTGGCCGTGGGAGATTCGCCGCATTTCGATCTGGTTCAGCTGAACCGGAAGCTGGCCTACCGGCTTTACGAGATTCGAGGCGCGGCTCCGGGCGCCAAGCCCTGAACGCCGGTGCCGGGAGAAGTTCGGTCGCAGGTTGGTTTCGCGGCGAGGAGCGCGTCCTGCGCCCATTATCAACCAGCCTGCAATTTCCCGCCGATTTTCTTCGTCTGCCGTCCGGGCCGGGGCCTAACTGCAGGGGTTGCCGACCGTGTCCACCCCCGCCTCCGAAACTCCTTCCGAAACCACTCCCGCCCAACGCGTCGGGCTGCGTGAAATCGCCCGGGCGCTGGAGGTCAGTCTCATGACCGTTTCGCTCGCCTTGCGAAACAGCCCGAAGATATCCGAAGCCACCCGGAGTCGCGTGCAGCAAATGGCGGAAAAACTGGGCTACCGCCCCGATCCCGAGATTTCGCGGCTGATGACCCGGCTTCACACCAGCGCGCAATCCTCCGATCGCACCCCGATGGCCATCGTGGACCTCTCGGCCACGCGCCTGCCTCCGGGCACGGAAAACTACTGCGAACATGTCCGGCGGGGCGCGGTGAAACGGGCCGAATCCCTGGGCTACATCGCCTCCTGTTTCCACGTCCTCGACTATGACGGGGACATCAAGCGGTTGCTGCGCGTGATCCGCTACCGGGGCATCCGGGGCATCCTGCTTCTTCCGCCTCTCGCCCCGATCGAGCTTCCCGCCGGTCTGGACTGGTCCGCGTTTTCCGTGCTCGCCGCCACCTACGCGATCAGCGGCACGGAGTTTCACCGCGTGGTGCCGCATCAGTTCCTGGATATGTGCCGGCTGATCGGCATCCTGGAGAAGCGGGGCTTGAAAAGGATAGGCGCCGTGCTGGGCCGCAGCTTTGAAAAGCGCATCCATTATCATTTCACCGCCGCCCTCGCGCTTCATCGGTATGATTCGTTGATTTTCCGCACCGACGAGACCGCGCCCATCGACAAGAAGGAATTCGCCGCCTGGCTTCTGGAGCATCGTCCGGACGTGCTGATCGCGGCCAACGTGGGCGAGGTGATCGATTCCTTGCCGCCGGCGAGCCGCGGCTTCGCCCCGCCCCGCGTCGTCAGCTTTCGCTCCACTTCCCATCCGCACATCACCTACTGGGACGAGCGCCCGCAGGAGATCGGCGCCGTCGCCGCGGTGTTGCTCGCCGGCATGGTCCAGCACAACGAATACGGCATCCCGGCCTCGCCGCGCACCACCATGATCCATGGCGCGCTGCATGATCCCGAGCCCGGCCCCGCGCCGCGAAAGCCGGGCCGTCGCCCGAAGCGCGCCGCCGCATGACCCTCCTCCCCGCGCCCCGCATCCGCGGCGGCGCGCGGGGCCGGGCGGGGAATGCAGCGCGCGGATTTTCAGGCATACGTTAAAACGCACGGCCTGTTTCCACGCTCCTTGCGCTCGGAATGATAAAGCCCGGTCCGTCGCGATGCCGGGCCACCCTGGACCCATACCCCGCGCTTCGTCATGTCACTCCGTTTCCTTTCCTTCGTTCGCCATCTTTCCACCGGCGCGCGGCTCGGGCTTTTCTGCCTTTTCTGCCTGCCGGGTGTCGTCGCGGCCCAGACTGCGGCGTTGCCCGCGGGGGTCTTTGTCGACATCGACGCGACCAACACGGCGGCGGCGGCGGGTTCTCCCTCTCCCTTTTTCACCGACAGCGTGACCGACGCGGGTTTCACCTCCGGCGCGCTCTGGCGCCGCCGGACCGGGTTCGGCTTCACGGTCGCCGGCGCCCGCGAGATTTTCGAGAAGGACGCCAACGGCGGCGTGGGCGACGCGGCCACCCTGGTCACCACCGTCTCGGGCCTCACGCCCGGCGCCAGCTACGGCGTCCATGTCGCCTTCCTGTCCGTCGCCTCCGAATCCTGGCGGGTGAGGGCCGGGCTTTCGGCCGACGCGCTCACCCTTTTCACGCCCACCGCGCCCGCCGGACGGATCACGTCCTACGGCGTGAGCGGCGAGAGCGGTTCCAACCGCACCCAGTATCTCGGCTTCGTCGGCAACGCCACGGCCGACGCCAACGGCGTCCTGAGGCTTTTTGCCGACGACGGCGACGGCACGGCGACCAATTGGACGAACCGCACCTGGCTCGAGGGCTTTCTCGTCGGCCAGCCGCTGGCCGATCCGCCCGCCTCCGTCATTCCCGGAGGGGCCACCGCCATCGCGCCCGATGGGGCGTGGACCTGGTTCAACGACGAGCGGGCGATCATCCACCAAGGCTCCCTGTTTTCCGGCTACGTGCTCTCGGACGGTCGCTACGGCGTAACCCGCTACGACTTCGCCGACGGCAAGGCCTACCACATGATCATCAGCACCAGCTCGTCGCAGCAGCAGGATGACCACAACAATCCCTCGCTCACCGTCCTGCCCGACGGGCGCATCCTCGCCG
>JAIXVY010000178.1 GCA_027482505.1 Opitutaceae bacterium
CCGTCCGCGCCCGCCCGGGCCCATAGCTGTCCGGTTCTGCCCGGCACGGGGCGTATTTGCTGCAGGGTCGAGGGAAGCGTGGTGGTGGTTACGGAAAAGGAAGCGCCGGCGTTCGTGCTGGCCAGCAGCGTGCGCGCGGACGAGTTCCAGAGGTAAAGCCGGTCTTTGTCCGTGGCGTCGGCGAACGGTATCAGGGTGAGGTAGGCGGTCGCGCGCCGGACGGTGTGGCTGGCGGTGTCCGCGATATACAGATAGTAGCCGTCTGGCTGGACGGCCACGCCCGAGGGCGCGTTGAAGCGCGCGGTGGTGTTGGAACCGTCGGTGGTTCCGGCGGAGCCCGCGGTGCCCGCCACCGTGGTGACCGCGCCGGCGGCGGTGATTCTGCGAATGGTCTGATTGCCTGTGTCGGCGACATGGATTATGCCGGACGCGTCGACGGCGATGCCGCGCGGCGCGTTAAAGCGCGCGACGGCGCCCGTGCCATTGGTCGAGCCGGACGAGCCGGGCGTCCCCGCCAGCGTGGTGACGGTGCCGTCGGTGGCGATGGCCCGGATGACATGATTCCCTGTATCCGCCACGTAGACGACGCCGGAGGCGTTTACCGCGATTCCCCTGGGTGAGCTGAAGCGCGCGGCGGCGCCCACGCCGTTGGCCGAGCCCGAAGCGCCGGCGGTGCCGGCGAGGGTGACGACCACGCCAGCCGGGCTGATTTTGCGGATGATGTGATTCGCGGTGTCCGCGACATAGACAGTTCCGGCGGAGTCGACGGCGATGCCGCCGGGCGAATTGAAACGGGCGGAGGCGCCGGCGCCATCCAGCGAGCCGGGCGAGCCCGCGCCGCCGGCGAACGTGGTCACGACGCCGCCGGTGGTGACCTGACGGATGAGGTGATTTCCGGTGTCGGCGACATAGAGGAAACCGTTGCCGAAAGCTATGCCCGCCGGCGCGTTGAAGCGCGCCGCGGTGCCGCTCGCATCGATGGCGCCGGAAATACCGGCGCCGCCGGCGAGCGTGCTCACGGCCCCGCCGGATGCGATGGTGCGGATGAGATGATTTCCGGTGTCGGCCACGTAGCGTCGGCCATCTGAAGCCACCGCGAGGCCCTCGGGGGCGGAGAAGGAGGCGGCGGTGCCCGACGCGTTGGTCGCGCCAGCGGTTCCGGCGGCGCCGGCCAAGGTGGCGACGGTGAGCGTTGCCGAGCTGTTGCCCAGAAGCGACGCGCCCGTGGTTGCGGTCCAGGAGGCCCCGTTGTTGGTCGATACGTAAGCGCCCGAGCCGGACGGGGCCCAAAGCAGCACGTTGCCGTCGGCCGAAAGCGCGATGCGATTATGCCCGTTTACAGCCGAAGGCGGCGTCGCGGCGAAGCGGGCCCAGGTTGCGCCGGCGTCGGACGAGATAAGGGAATCCGTGCTGTGCTGGCGGACCATGCGCTGGGAGTTGAGCGCGGCGCCCATGACGTAGGCGTTGCTGCCGTTCATCGGTTGCATGGCCCCGCGTCTTGGAGAGCGGTTTAGGTTGTCGAGGCGAAAGCCGGTATAATCTCCGGTGGCGGCGATGAGGGCCGGGCCGACCGACGGGCTGTAGAGTCCGAGCGGGACGAGTTCCTCGAGGCCGTCGTTGTAGAAGGTCCAGACGCGCGAAGCGTTGGCCGCGGAAAGATTGGTGGTTTGGAAGAGGCCGAAGCCGGTGTTGAAGATGACGCGCTCGGAGTTGAACGGATCGATGTCGACGTCGGTCATCCAATGCGGGCCGGCGGAAGTCGCCCAAGGGGAGTTTCCAGGGGAGCGGGTGGTGCCGGTGCTGCGAAGGACGGCGGACCAAGTGGAGCCTCCATTGGTGGATCGGTAGACTTCGTCGCCGGGCCACCAGCGGTGAATGGTGGTGACGACCACGTGTCCGGCGGTGCGGGCATCGGCGGACACGCCGGCGAAGCCGCCCTGTCCGGTGGGCGGCGTGATGGAAGTCCAGGTCGACGCCCCCGCCGCAAGCTTCGAGACGACGTAGCGGGTTTGGTAGCTGCCGGGGCCGGTCTGGTCTCCCCATGTGACATAGAAAGTGCCGGCGGCATCGAAGGAGCCCATGAGGGCGAACATTTCCTGGCCGGCGGTGCGCCCCGGTTGATTGGGCGCCTCAATCCAAGTGTCTCCATTGTCATCCGAATACCACAGGCTCGGGCTGGTGAGGCTTCGGCCCGCGGCGTAGACGCGGCGCGCGGGACCGGCGCCGGAGGCGTTGGCCGGCGCATAAAGAACGAAATTCAGGCTGGTGACGGCCGCGGGGAAACCGGCGAGGCGAGCCCAGGTGACGCCGCGATCGGTGCTGCGCCATACTCCGGCATCGCTCGTGCCGAGAAGGATGACGCTGCCGTTCACCGGACTGACCGCAAAACGCTCGCCGGTGCCGCGGCCCTCTCCATTGCCCGCCATTTTGAAGCCCGGCACCACGTAGCCTTCCCAGGCGTTGCCGCGGTTGGATGACCGATAGATGCGGGAGGGCAGCTTCCACGATTCGGTGCCGCCATACTGTCCCGTCGCGATATAGAGTCGGTTGGCGTCCGAGGGGTCGATGCCCAGGCTAAGCACGCCCAGGTGCTGAAATTCGTTGTTCAAGCCGCCAATGTCGTCGTTGAGCGCGATCCAGCGGTTTGTGGCCGAATCCAGCCGGTAGGCGCCGCCCACGTCCGTCCGAGAATAAACCAACCCTTGTTCAGCGGGGTGGAAAACGGTCCCCGTGACGAACCCGCCGCCGCCTATCTCCGCCGTCCGCCACGCATAGGTCTGGGCTCGCGCCACCGCCGCGAACAGGCCTGAGAAAAGAAGACAAAACGCCATGGATACGCTCGAACGACGAGCCAACCACCGCGACAAACGGGTTCGGGACACGGGTAGCATGGAGGGGTAGACGATTTATCAATAAATCATGCTCGGCATTCAACCGCAATCGTTCATGTAATCGAGTTTTGCCGCCGTCTTGTCCGGTCGCACTCCGGGCGGCCTTGCGAGCGGTGGAAACAACCCTGTTTTTTTCTTCAAGAAACCATGAGCGATCACTCCCCCCTGCGTCTTTGGTATAAGTCGTCCGCAAAGGATTGGAACGAGGCCTTGCCCGTGGGCAACGGCGCCTTGGGCGCGATGGTGTTTGGCGGAGTGGAGCGGGAGCGGCTGGCCTTGAACGAGGACACGCTCTGGATGGGCGGTCCGGCCAATTACGACCGGCCCGACGCGCATGAGGTTTTGCCCGAATTGCGGCGGCTGTTGTTCGAGGGCCGCGAGGCGGAGGCCTCCGAACTCGCGAGCCGGCGTTTCATGGGCACTCCGGCCTGCCAGACGGCCTATCAGCCGCTGGGCGATTTGGATCTCGGCTTCGAGGGCTCGCCCGTCTGCGCGGGCTACGAGCGCGATCTGGATATCTCGACGGGCATCGCCACGGTGCGGCTATGGGACAAAGCGAACGAAAACGCCGCGCAGGAGCGCGAGGTGTTTGTGTCCGCGCCGGACAAGGTGCTCGTGCTTCGCATCCGCGGAAGGGCCCCGCACGGGTTCCGTCTCGCGTTCAAGCACGCGTTTGAGCCTATCTCCCTCGAAACCGCGGCGGGCCGTTTGGTCTTCGAGGGACGTTGGGTGAACGACGGAACGGAGCGACCCTGGACCGCCGACGTGCGCGAGCCGGGCCTGCGTTTCGCGGTGGGCATTTCGGTGCGAACCGACGGCCGCAGCGAAATGCGCGACGGCGAATGCCACGTGCGAGGCGCGACCGAGACCGTGGTTCTTTTGGCGGCGGCGACTTCGTTCGTGAATTATCAGGACGTAAGCGCCGATCCCAAGGCGATCGTCGCTCAGCGCCTGAAGGCCGCCGAGCCGAAGGGCTATATGGATTTAAGGGAACGTCATGTGAACGACGTCTCCGGGCTGATGGGGCGGGTGAAGCTAAAGCTGGGGGACGATGCGCGAGCGGGCGTGCCCACCGACGAGAGACTGGAAGCGGTTCGCCGCGGGGAGCCGGACCCTGGACTCGCGGCGTTGTTTTTCCAGTATGGGCGCTATCTCCTGGTCGGCTCAAGCCGCCCGGGAACCCAGCCGGCAAACCTGCAAGGAATATGGAACGCCGATATCGCGCCGGCCTGGGGCAGCAAGTGGACGACCAATATCAATCTGCAGATGAATTACTGGCACGCGGAGACCGCCAATTTGGAGGAGTGCCACGAGCCGTTGTTCGATTTGCTCGACGATCTGCGCGTGACCGGCGCCCGCACGGCTCGAAGCTACTATGGCGCCCGTGGCTGGGTGCTGCACCACAACGCCGATTTGTGGCGCGGCACGGCGCCTGTGGACGGCATATGGGGTATCTGGCCCATGGGCGCGGCCTGGCTGGCCCGGCATGTCTGGGATCGCTACCTGTTTTCCATGGACGAGGAGTTTCTCCGCGGCCGGGCTTGGCCTGTCATGCGCGAGGCGGCCCTGTTCCTCGTGGATTTTCTGGTCGAGGCTCCCCCTGGCACGGCGTTGGCCGGCCGGCTCGTCACCTGCCCTTCGCATTCCCCCGAAAACCGTTATCTGCGGCCGGACGGGAGCGAGGGCTTGTTCACTTACGCGGCGACGATGGATCTGATGATCGTGCGCGAATTGTTTGAAAGCTGCCTGGCCGCCATCGCCGTGCTGGAGGCGGAAGAGGCCGAGGCGGAACTCTCCGCGCAAATCACCGACCGGCTGGCGCGTCTGGCACCCTTGCAGATCAGTCCGAAAACCGGCCGTCTGCAGGAGTGGGCGGAAGACCACGAGGATGCGGAGCCCGGCCATCGCCACATCTCTCACGCGTATGCGCTCTATCCGGGGCAGGCGATCACGCCGCGGCGGAGTCCCGGGCTGGCGCAGGCCTTGCGCCACGCCATCGATCTGCGCCTTCGAAACGGGGGAGGCGGCACGGGCTGGAGCCGCGCCTGGTTGGTCAACTTGTTCGCCCGCCTTGGAGACGGAGACGGCGCCGGCGGACATTTGCAGGCGCTTCTGGCGACCTGCGTCTTGCCGAATCTCTTCGACTCGCATCCGCCTTTTCAAATCGACGGAAACTTTGGCGCGGCGGCCGGAATCGCGGAAATGCTGCTCCAAAGCAGGGCGCTGGATCCGGTCGAAAACGAGGAGTTCGAGGCGGATATTCTGCCTGCGCTGCCCTCCGCCTGGCGCGAGGGTGAAGTCCGCGGTTTGCGGGCCCGGGGCGGCTTTGTCGTGGGCATGCGCTGGGCGGCGGGCCGGCTGGTCGATTTATCCATCGAGTCCCGCGCCGGAAAGGCCGTGACGGTGCGTTATCTGGGGCAGGATTGTCGCATGGCGCCAAGACGAGGAGAGGAAGTGCGGCTGCAATTCTGAGGCGACCTGCGGCCCGTCTCCCCGCGCGAAGACGTCGCTCCCGGTTCCCGCTTCGCAGGGAGCAATCGGCGAAAGGCGGCGCGAAGGTCCTTGCCAAAGGCGCGACCGGTCGTGGAAGTGATGCAACAAAACATACCCACGTTCTCGATGTCTTCCGCCCAAGCCCCTCGTCCGGTGTCCGTTGCCTTGGCCAACTATGCGAGGCTGCTTGATTCCGCGCTCAAGAAGCCCTCGGAAAAACTGCCCTCCGAGAGGCAACTCGCGACGCAATGGGGACTCAGCCAGGCGTCGGTGAACCGCGCCGCTTTTCAACTCATCGCCCAGGGGCGGCTGCGCAGAATGGGCTACGGTCTTTATCCGGTTCCGGTGCGACAAGATACGTTGAGCGGCGCGCGCATCGCCGTTTTGACGCATCGCAGCCGGCGGTTTTCGGGAATCGTCGTGGAGGCGGCCCGTCGCGGAGTCGTCCTCTCGGAGCGATTCTACGTCGGGCGCGACACGCTGCGCCGCCAGTTGAGCGCGGTTATCAAGGAGAAGTTCGACGGAGTCATCTTCCGGCTCAGCGACGGAGGGTGGGAGTGGGATGCGGAGGCGAGCGAAATGGACAGGCAGGGAATGCCTTTCGTGGTGGCGGAGCTGGCGCCCCATGGAATGGCGGTCGCTGCCGAGGACTGGCAGGACGCCACCGGCCAGATCGTTTCGTATCTGGCGGCCAACGGTCACACCGAGCTTGTTTTCTTGGGCTCGCTAAGACGGGCCCATCGCTCCGCCGTCGTGCGGCACGCGTATGAGGAGCGCTGCCTGCGTTTGCGGCTCGGCTCCTCGGCCGCGCGGGTGGTGGAGCTGGCCGCGCACAATGCCGAGGCCGTGCAGGTGGCCTGCGGCCAGATTCGCGAAAAACACCCCGATGCGACCGCGCTGGTGGTTTACGACGAGGACCACGTGGGCGATGTCATGAAAGTCTTGCGCGAGCAGGGCGTGGCGGTTCCCGAGCAGCTTTCGGTCGTGGCGGTGGGGGACGGCGCGGATGCGCGCAACG
>JAIXVY010000114.1 GCA_027482505.1 Opitutaceae bacterium
CCGCGCGCCCTGCTCTGGGCCCTGGCCGGCCTCGTGGCCCCGTTCGCACTCTGGCTCGTCCTCGCCTCCCGCCACGCCCGCGCCCACGATCCGCTCCGCCACCGCCGCGCCGCCCACGACGAGTTGCGCCGCATCCTGACGAGCTTGGAACAAGGCGCCGGGAGCACGGAGCACGGCTCCTCGCTCCCCGCTCCCAGCCCCCGGCTCTTGCTCGCCTGGCAACACGCCGTCCGCGCCCTCTTCGCCCTGCCGACCTCCGCGCCCTCCGCCCGCGATTTGCCCGATCCGCTCTGGGCCGCGCTTTGGGTCGAGACCGAGCGCGCCCTCTACCGCCCCTCCACGCCGCTGGCAAAGGAGTGGTTCGCGCAAGCCTGGCAGGCCCACGCCGCCGCCACCCCGCCCCGCCGCTCCGCGCTCGCCGCCCTGCGCCCCGCCCACCTCTTCGCGCGCGCCGCCGCCTTGGTTCTCGGCGGCCTCGCCCTCTCCGCCGCCACGCCCTCGACCTTCGCCGCCGAGAGCGCCGCGCCCGACGCCACCGCGCTCTACGCCCGCGGCGAATTCGCCGCCGCCGAGGCCGCGCTCCGTCCCGCCGTGGCCGCCGCCCCGCTCGACGCCGCCCTTCGCCACAACCTCGCCCTCGCCCTCGCCCAGCAGGGCGAATGGGACGAGGCCGCCGCCCACGCCTACGCCGCCGCCCTTCAGCATCCGGGCGACCCCGCGCTTGAGCGGCTCTTCGCCTCCACCACGCCCAAGGCCGGCTATCGCGTCGTTCTCCCGCCCGCGCCCGCCCGCCTGCTCCCGCTCGCGCGCTGGCAAAGCCTCGGCCTCGCCAGCGCCTTCGCCCTTCTGGCCCTCGCCCCCGCCGCCTGGCTCATCGGCCTGCATGGCGGCGGACGCGGCATCGTCCGCGCCGGCCACGCAACCTTCCTGATCGGCGCGCTTGTGCTCGGCGCCTCCTGGCTCGCCATCCGCGCCCACGGCGCCTCCGCCTCGCCCGACGCCGTGCTCGTCTGGCGCGCCGCCACGCTGCGCGCCGTGCCCACGGACGCCGGCGAACAAAAGGTCGTCGCCGAGTTGCCCGCGGGCACCGTCGCCCGCGTCGACAAAGCCTTCCTCGGCTGGCGCCGCGTCGTCCTGCCCGACGGCAACACCGGCTGGGTTCGCGCCGAGCCCCTCGTCGCCCTCTGGCGCTGAGACCGGCGAACTACTGGCCCGCCCTCGCCGCGCGTTCCTCGCGCGCCAGCGCGGCGTCGAGTTCGCGCATTTCCTCCCGCAACTGCGAGCCGTAGCCCGCGCCCAAGGTCTCCCGTCCAAGAGCCAGCGCGGCGCGCGCTTCTTTCCAACGCCCGGCCTTGGCGTGGGCCGCCACGTAAGGTCGCACGATCTGGTCCCACAGGTCCGCGCCCGCGCCGCGGCCAAATTGCCGCAGCAGGCCGCGATAAAGCCGCTCCTGTCGCTCCACCGACTCCGTCGCCATGGACCGCTCCAGCCGGGCCGCGATTTCCTTCACGCTCAGATCGCCCCTTCTCCCCGCGAAACGTCGCGCCAGCTCGACGCCCAGCCGGTCCGCCTCGGCGGTCTCTCCGCGGGCGCGCAGACTTTCCGCCGCCACGCCGAGATACCGCGCCTGCAAATCCGGGTAACGGGTAAGCCCGGCCGCCGCCTCCCGCGCCACCGCCTCCCGCGCCTCGCCAGGCTCGGGACGCAGCGCCAGGAGCTCGTCCCACGCCGCCAGCGTGCGCCGCTCCAGCCGCGTCGCCGCGCGCGCGGCCGCCTCCGCCTCGCGGGTCCGGCCGTCGGCGCGCAGCCAAGCCGCGAAGCGGGCGTGCGCGCGCGCCTCGCGCGCCGGCCGCTCGCGCCGAAACCCTTCGCTGAGAAACTGCAGCTCGTGGTCGGAAATCTCCGTCCAAGTCTGCGGATCGTGCGCCACCCCGGTCACATAGTTCTGCGCTTCGTCGCGCCCGGCGTCCATGAACCACTTCCGCCCGGCGCCGAGGTAGCCGAACCACGCGTGGCGCCCTTCGCGCCCGGCGCCGGAGAACAGCAGCGTGGGCGCGCCGAGCGCCTTGCCCGCCTGCGAGGCGAAATAAGCCTGGTCCACGCAGATCCCGCCCAGGCTCAGGATGTCCTCCAGCCGGTAGGCCGGCGCGGTCCAGACGTAGGCGCCCGCCTCGATCCGGTCGTGGCGGTATTCGATCATTGAATACAGTTCGGCCAGCCGGAGCAGCGGACGCCGCGCCCGCTCCAGCGCCCACGCGCGCTCCTCCGCGGGGAGGGCGAGATCGACCGCGAAACGCAGCTCGGCGGCGTCGAGCCGATCCGCGCGCCAGAGCGCCTTGCCGGAACGCGACAAGCCCGCGAGGTGGTCGAAGACCTCCTCGGCCGGGGCGAGCCGGCGCGGCAGCGCCTCGGGCTTCACCTGCCAGTGGGGCCAATCGGAGGGCGGCGCCTCGTCGTGCACCACCGCCAGCGCCAGCGCGAGAGCCTTGAACTCGGCGAACATCGCCGGGGCGCGCTCCTGCAAACGGCCGAGCAGGGTCAAAAACTCCCCGCGCCGGTCCAGCGGCTCGAGCAGGGCGAAGACTTCGGCCGACCACGCCGCGTCCGATAGAAAAAGCACGCGCTGCGCCGCGCCGAGACGCTCGGCCAGCAAACGGTCCGGAGCCGGGGGCGGCGTCGACGCGGACAGCGGCTCCCCGGCCGCCTCGCGGGCCTCGCGCAGGCGCCGCGCTTCGTCCGCCTCGGTCGAGGCCCAGATTTCAACCCAGCCCGAGGTCGCCGCCCAGGCCTCGGCGTTGGCCCAATCGCCCCGGCCGTAGGCGGCGAGCGCCCCGGCCCGAAGCGCCCCGGCCATCGCGGGCCAGCCGTGCCACTCCGCTCCTTTTTCAATCGCGACTGCCTGCGCTTCGCCCGGCGGGGCGCGCAGCCACTCTGCCGGAAGGACCGGCGGCTCGGCGCGCGGGCCCGCGTCCTTCGCCGCCGCAAGCGGAGCGACGGCCCAAAGCCCCAGGACTACGCAACCCAGGACGCGGACCGAGGGCGGGTGCATGACGCGCATCGCACCCGGCCGCTCACTCGCGGTCCGCGGGCAGGAAGAGCACGAAACGGAAACCGATGTGCCAGGCCCGGTCCGACTTGGGCC
>JAIXVY010000352.1 GCA_027482505.1 Opitutaceae bacterium
AGCGTTCCTGCCGGCGCGAATCGGCGACGGCGAGGCGGCCGCGAAGATCGTCCTCGGTGGGCAGAAGCGAATCGGGGAAAAGGGAGGGATCGAGCTCTGCGTCCCCGTCGAAGGCGATGGCCTGACCTTCCCTGAGGTTGCGCTGCCGCCGGGTCTGGTGAACCTCGATCTCGCCTTTTTCCACTCTCACGACGCCGTTGCCCGCGGGGGAGAGCGCGAGGCCGAAGCGGGTGCCGAGATCGACGACGCGCAGGGTGGGCGTGGTGATCGTGAAGCCCTGGGCCGGCGGAGGCACATCCGCGCTAAGGCGGCCCGAACGGAAGAACATGTGGTTTTCGGAAAGGATATCGAAATCCGCGGGACCCTCGATGAGAACGCGCGCGCCGTTGTTGAATTCGAGCGCGACCAGGCCTTCGCCAAGCGCGTAGGTGCCGGGCGTGAGAGCGGCGCCCGTGGCCAGTTGATCGCGGCCCCAGCTTGCTTCGGCCTGGTCCTGGAGCACCGCCACGGGCATGGGTTCGGTCGCGGCGACCACGGGGGTGACGGACAGGCGGGGGAGAACGGCTCCGAAGAGGCCCAGCGCCACGACCGCCGCCGCGGCCCAGGTCCACCAGGAGCGGGCGCGAAACGGGTTCGCCGTCTCCTTCTTCGACGGCACGACGAAGGGCAGGGCGGGTTCGTCGAGCAGCGCGATCAATTGCTCGTCGCGGAGGCGGTTCGAGATCGCCAGTTCGTCCACCAGCAGGCGGGCCAGGCGAGAGCGGGCCAGGGCGTCCGCCCGCAACCAGTCGTTTAACTCGGCGCGTGCCGCCGTGTCGCCTTCCCGGGCCGCGTGGAGCAGTTCGAGCAACCGGTTGTCGGTGGCGGCGTGCGACGGTTTCATGGGCAGGCTTGCTTGAGATTGTGGTCTATGCAGGAGCCGAGCTGTCGCCTAAGGCGCATCATCAGCATTTTCATGGAGCCCTCGGTGCGGCCCAGCGCGGAGGCGATTTCCTTCACGCTGCGTCCGCCCACGTAGTGGTCGCGCAGCAAGGCCCGTTGCGTCGTATCAAGCTTTTGAAGACAGCGGCCTAGCGCCTCCTGGCGGACCGGCAGATCCGAGGCGGCGGCTTCGCAGTCGGCGCCCATCAGCTCGACCACGTCGGAGTCGAAGACGAGGCGCTCGCGCATGCGGTCGCGCACGTGGGAGAGGATGGTGAAACGGGCCACGCTGTAGGCCCAGGGCAAAAAGGAGGTCTCGGGGTCCCAGGCGGCGGACTTTTCCCACAGCTTGACGTTGGTCTCCTGCAGGACGTCGCGGGCATCGGCGGGGTTGGCCAGCTGTGAATGGCAAAACGCCGCCAGCACCGGTTGGTGGCGCGTCAATGCCTCGATGAAGCGGGAGTCGGGGACGTTAGGCGTGGCATTGCTCATGCGACCAAGGTGGCGTTTGGTAATTCCCGGACCACCCCGCCGGGTAACAAATTTTGACGGCCGGGCTCCCTGCGCGCGCGCCCGGCCGGCATCAGACGATGCCGGGACGGAAAACCAGGAAGGAGGGCGTGTCGGCGAAGGTCTTCACCGCGAAGGAGAGCGTGGCCAGCTTGCCCTTGCGGAAGTAGCTGGGGCGCTCCAGCCGCTCGACCTCCTCGATTTCGGCGCAGCCGTCACGTCCCGGGCGGGAAAGGTGCGGCGTGGCGACGACGCGAAAGCGTTCCGGATCCCAAGTCACGCCGTCGGTGGACTCGAACAGCAGCGTGGCGCATTTGCGGGAGCCGGGCACGCCGCTCATGTCCTTCATGAGGCAGCGATAGATTCCGCCTTCCCGCCAAAGGAAGGGGTCCTCGAAGGCGAATTTCGCCCCGGGAATCTGGAAGCAGGGCTTGGGATCCTTCTCAAAGGGGCCAGCGGGGGAGGCGGCGGTCGCCATGCCGTGGAGCACGCGGCTGCCAAAGGGACGGGGACCGTCGGTGACGCCCTTGTAAACCATGAGATAGCGGCCGTCGGGCGTGTCGGTGACGGACGGGTTGGCGATGCAGAGATCGTCCCACGAACCGGGCGAAACATCGATGACAGGCCGGTCGAGGCGCAACCACGGTCCGCGAAGGGAATCGGCCACGGCCACTCCGATGCGTTGGTGGTTGCGATGGTCCCACCAGTCGCCGTTCCCGCGGTTGCCGGTGTAATACAGGTAGTAGCGATTCTCGTAGGCGCGGACGGTGACGTTGTGGAAGTTGTGGGCGTCCCATGCCGGCGAATCCTCGCGGGTCAGGACGGTTTCGACATGAGTGAAGGGCCCCCACGGGTTTGGTCCCTCGGCGCGGGCGATCTCGGAGCGATCCACCCAGGCGTTGAACCCGTATTCCACCTTCCATCGAGAGTAGAAAAGCGAATAGCCGCCCTCCGGCATGGCCTGGATGCTGCCGCACCAGACATGCCATCCTTTCAGGGCGAAACCGAACGTGGTTTCGACGGGATGGCAGATGCCGGGATTGGCGGGAGTGGGAAGTGCGGCCGAAAGGGGCATGGTGGGACGGAGTTCCGCGGCAGTGAGGGCGAAAAATATCTCACGAAAGCCCCCCGATTAATATTCACTTTGCTGATGAAAATATGGCTTTTGGCGACAGGGCTGGCGCCGTGGATTTGCCGCCATCGTGGCGGTATTTCGGTTTAGAAAAGCCGTGATGAAAGTCGCTTAGAACGTCAGACGAATGACGCTGGCGATTGGATCGGGCGCCGTGGCCGGGAGCCTGATGACCAATCCCTCCGAAGACGACTCCATCGGCAGCGAGACATCGGGGGCGCCCAGCAAGTTTGCGGCGCCCGGTGACGCATCCGTCGGCACCAGCAATCTGCCGTCCTCGGGCCAGTCGAAGACGTGCAGATAGATGAAGCGTCCCTTGGCGGTGGCGCGTCCCCAGGGGAGGGGCTTCGCGAAGGGATTGGCCGTCGTGGCGTAGATGGACTCGCCGTTCACGCGAAGCCAGGCGCCTATGGCGTTGAACGAGGCGATGGTTTCAGGGGTCAACGAGCCATCGCCCGTCGGCCCCGCGTTCAGGAGGAAATTGCCGCCCTTGCTGGCGGTCTCGACCAGGTTGCGAATCAGAACCGCGACCGATTTCCACGCGTGGTCATGCTCGCTGTAGCCCCACGTGCCGTTTAGCGTCATGCAGGTTTCCCAGTCGGCGCCCGGGATTCCGGCCGCGGGGATGCGTTGCTCGGGAGTGCTAAAGTCGCCTCGCGAAACATCGAACCCGAGCCGCTCGTCCCCGTTGTCGGCGACGGTCGAGGCGGCGTAGAGCCGGTTGTTCATGACGATGTCCGGCTGCAGGGCGCGGACGCGGGACATGAGATCTTTGGCGCGCCAGGCCTCCTCGCCTTGGAAGTCCTTCGAGCTAAAATCCCACCAAAGGATGTCCACGGCGCCGTATCCGGTGAGCAGTTCGTCCACCTGATCGTGAAGGAAGCGGATGTATTTGGCGTGATCGCGCAGATCGTGCGGCCCCGGCGTTTTTCCCAGGGGATGAGGCAGGCCCTTGGCCTTGGTGAAGTCGTATTGGTCGTGGTGCCAGTCGATGAGCGAGTGGTAAAAGCCCACGCGGAGTCCTTCCGCGCGGCAGGCCTCGACGATCTCCTTCACCAGGTCGCGCCCGAGCAGGGTGCCGGCGTCGAAGTCGCTCGCCGCCGAATCGTGAAGCGCGAAGCCGTCGTGGTGTTTGGTCGTGAAAACGAGGTAGCGGCAGCCGGCCTCCCTGGCCAGTCGGGCCCAGGTCCGGGCAAAGCCTGCCTTGGGCTTGAACAAGGGCGTGGCCGCGGCGGCGTAGGTGTCGGTGTCGGCCCGAACCATTTGCTGTATCCACTCCATGCCTCCTTTGGTTCCGACGGCTTTGCCTTCCCAGTTGCCCGCCAGGCCGGAGTAGAGACCCCAGTGGACAAACATGCCGAAGCGGGCCTCGCGCCACCAGGCCATCCGCGCGTCGCGGGCGGCGTCTGTCTCCGCGCCCGACGCGATCAGCGAACACCCGAAGAGCAACGCGAGGGTGGAAAGAAGGTTTCGCATCGAGGGATTATGGCCGCGCTTGGTCTTCCTGTTGTCTGGCGAGCGGTATCTGGACGTTGGAGCTGGGGCGCCCAGGCACCACGTTGTAGCCGTCGGTCGCGCCGAAGAGCAGGAGCGGTTCCTCGTCCTGGATCAGCAGGGCGGGGCGCTCAAGGTTGCTGGGACTGAGCTTGTCGTTCGCGAGCCGGAAGCGATTGCCCAGGACCTTGGCATGCTCGGCGGGGCGCCAATCCAGGCCGTCCTCGGATTGAAAGAGGCTGATCGCGCCTTTGGCCCCGGCAAAGTGGCCGACCACATCGCGGGCCACGGCGTAGTAGCGCCGGCCGTATTTCGCGCTGAACCAGATGAAGGGATCCTCCGCGAGCATCCACTCGCGGCCATCGGATTTGGCGGAGTTGAAGATATTGCCGGGAACCTTGCGATAGGGCCCCTCGGGCGATTCGGCGAGCGCGGCGCCGTAGCGGACGCGGCCGCCCTTGATCACGCCGTCGACGTATTCGACGGCCTTGTAGATGAGCAGGACGCCTCCATCGGGCCGCAGGCAGGCGGCGGGATTGGTAACGCAGAGCGAATCGAAGGATTTCTGGTCGTCGGTGATGTCGACGATCGGCTTGTCGAGGCGCTTCCAGGGACCGGCGGGGTTGCCGGCGACGGCCAGGCCCACGCGCTGGTGGTTGCGGTGGTTCCAGTAGGTCCCGTCGCCGTAGTTGCCCATATATACAAATAATAGCGGCCCGCGTGTAGAAGGCGTTTGAGTTGTGGGTGACGTCGCCGTCCCAATATTTTTCGCCCGTGGCCGGGTTGATGCCCCGCGCGGGCAGCGCGACGTTGACGTGGGTGTAGGGGCCCTCGGGGCGATCGGCGACCGCGTAGGCGATTTCGGAATGGATGGCCCAGCCCGGCGCGAAGGACTTGGAAACGGGCCAGCGGGAATAAAAGAGATGATAGCGGCCGTCGGGGCCCGCGACCGGCGCGCCGCACCACACGTGGTAGCCGGGCAGGGAGAAGCGGTTCGCGGCCGGCAAGGGCTGCACGCGCGCGCCGAGATCCAGATCGGGGGCGGATGCGCGCAAGGACGCGAACGGGCCGGAAAACAGGGCTAAAACAAAGGCGATGGAGCGTAGGATCCGAAGAGTCATGAGCGCGGGAGAGTGAAGGCCAAAGGGCGCAGAGAGGGTCATGGCCGCGCCTCGGCCGCGACGTCGGCGCGTTTCCAAACCCGCACCCAATCGACGTCCATGCTCGAGTCGGCGAGCGAGGCGCCGGCCGTTCCGGCCCAGGCGAGGACCGCGGTGCTGAAGATCACCGGGCCCGGGCGCCGCGCGTGCGTGTTGGGTTTGCGGCTGATCTCGCGACCGTCCCAGTAGTAGACGATTTCCTTTTCGTCCCACAGGCAGGCGTAGATGTGGAAATCGCGGCCAAGATCCATCGGCGCGCGCCAGGCCTTGGAGAGCGAGGCGAGGCCATCCTGATGGAGCGAGGCGTTGATGGTGTTGGGCCAGTGGCCTTCGTTGACGTCGATCTCGAAGCCGGGTTCGCCGTTCGGACCTTTGCCGGGGTTGGTCCAGAAGGCGTTGTTCAGTCCGGGCGCGGGGGCGTAGCGCATGCGCGCCTCCCAATAGCCGTAGGCCTGGCGGAAATTCTTGTTGGTGCCGACCATTCCGGTGGTCCACTCGAAGTCGCCGACCTTCTCGCGGCGCGTGAAGAGGCGGAGCAGACCGTCCTGCTGCACGACGTTAGGCGTCATGCGAATGGAGAGGAGTTTTCCCCAGGACTGGCGGTTGGAAACGCTCCAGACCGCGCGGTTGAGCTCCGGGGCGTCGAACTCGTCTTGAAAGGCGAGGGCCCAGCCGGCGCCGGGAGGACCGGCGCGGGTGATGCGCGCCTGAAAACGGTCGAGCAGAATGGCGGCCCGCGCGCGAGTGAGCGGAGCGTTTGCCGAGGCGCGGAGCGGATCGGCGGAGCCCTGGTCCAGGCCGAGCGCGAGGGCCCACGCGTTGTCGTCGGCCGGATCTTGCGGCGGGCGCGCCCAGTCGAGGGGACGGCCGGACTTCACGGCGGCGCGGGCGAGCAGGCGAAGGGCGGCGCCGGTGTCGAAGCGGCTTTCGGACTTGGCGGCGGTGTCGGCCGTGGGCGCGGAGCCGAGCGCACGGCCAAGGGCGGCGGTAAACTCGATGCGAGTGATCGTGCGGTCCGGGGCGAATAAACCGGGCGATACCGGCGGCAGCACGCCTTCCGCCCCGAGGCGGGCGACGATCGGGGCGAGAGGATCCGTCTCGGGCACGTCTTTGCAGGCGTGGGCATTGTAGGCCAGGGTGGTCGGATCGTAGGTGGAAAAGTCTTCGAGAATGAGCGTCTGCCAGACGAGGTTGCGGTCGCGGGGGTCTAGGATTTCGAGCTTGAGCGCGCTGATGCGCAAGGTGCCGGAACCGGTGCGGGAGACGCGGATGGATTCCTGGCCGGCGCCGTCGAAGGTAAACACTCCGATGGGCTCCCAGCGCGCGGGTTCGGCGCTTAGGTCGACCATTCGGGAGGCGAGCGAACTTCCGCCGCGGTTCACCTCCACGCGCGCGGCGGGGGTGTTGCGCGCATGCGGGCTTACCCAGAAGGAGATTCGCACCGGGCAGGCGTTCATGATCGCCGGAAACCAGGTGGCCGCCGCGTCTCTGGCGCCGCTGTAGAGCGTGCCGCGCGCGGGGGCATGGCCCGCCAGGGAGCCTCCGCGCCAGTCGCCGGTCAGTTCGACACGCGCGCTCGCGGCGAGCGCGGCGGCGGACGGGACGGGCGGGGTTTGCGCGAAGCCAGCGGGCCGAACGAGGACGAGCGCGAGGCCGGCGAGAACCAGACGGGCCGCGGAGGCTGCTGTCGGGAATGAAGGGGTAAGCATCGGGGTAAAGCGGTGGCAGACCTAGCGCAGCGGCAGTCGGGAGAGTTGTTCGAGACCGCGGTAATAGGGATCGGGCAAGGTGCCGTCGGCGCGCGGGCCGACGTTCAGCAGGTAGGCGCCGTCCCAGGCGCGGGTGCGACGGATCTGCGCGGCCACGTCCTCGGCCGAGGCGTAGTGCGTCTCGTTGGCGCGGGTGTAGCCCCAACAGGGTTCGTTCCAGATGCGAAGTTGCTCCCACCAGCCGGGCGGACGCTCGGGCGCCTCGCCGAATTCCACGGTGTGAAAGTCGCCGGGGAAGGGGCGGGCGCCGGCCTGGGCGTGCCAGGCGCAGTTGCCGCGGTTGTTGACCACGATGCCGGGCTGAAGGCCGCGAATTTCCTCGATGGAGACATCCGAGCCGCAGCCGCCGTCGAACCAAAGGACGTCGATCTTGCCGTAGCGGGTGAGCAGCTCGACGAGTTGACGCCGGCAACGCTCGCGGTTTTCGGCGAGGAGGGAGGCGGGGGCGTCGGGCGGCGTCCAGGGCCGATGATCCATGTCAAAGGCGACCCGGCCCGGGATGGAGGGAAGGGAGGAGTTGCCGATGCCGCCGGGCGAGCGGTAGTTGAAATTACGATACTGCCTGTCGAGCCACCAATCGACCCCGGAGAAATACAGGCCGACGCGCAGGCCGGCTGAACGGCAGGCGGCGACGTATTCGCCGACGAGATCGCGACCGCCGAGGTGCGTGCGAACGCCGAGGTCGCTGGTTTCGGTGGGCCAAAGCACGTAGCCGTCGTGGTGCTTGGTGGTGAGGACGGCGTAGTCGAAGCCGGCGGCCTGGGCGGGGCGAAGCCAGAGCCCGGGGTCGTAGTTTTCGGCGCGGAAGCGATCGGCGAGGGCCCAATATTCGCGCGGCGTCGTCTTCGGATCGTGGCCGAGGTTGGCGACCATCGACCAGGAGAGGTCTAGATTCCCGTGCACGGACGGGATGCCCCAGTGAATGAAGAGGCCGAGTGGTGTCCGGCCGAACCACTGCGCGTCCGGGTGCGTGGTGCGTTCGCCCGGCAGACCGGAGGTGATTTTCTCGCGGAGACGGGCGGCGAGCAGCGCGTCGCGGTCGGCGCCGCCGGGGTCCTGATCCAGGGCGGCGGCCTGCTCGGCCGCGTTGCGCTTCATCTGCTCGGCCGCGGAATCGGAGGCGGTGGACATGCGAAGCGGGCGGCGGCGGAACTATCAGCGGCGCTGGAAGACGCGGACGTAGTCGACCTCCATCTGGGTGCCGTCGATGGCGTCGGTGATCTGGCCGGCCCAGCGGATGATGGCGAGGCTCAGCCAGACGGGGGAGGGGCTGTGGGCGAACGCGTTTTTCTCGCGGCGGATTTCCTTGCCGTTGAAGTAGAAGACGAGCTCCTCGGGCGTCCAGGCGAGGCCGTAGACGTGGAAGTCGCGGGCGAAGTTGTAGGCGCCGTCCTTGATGTCGAAGGTCGCCATGGGGACCCACTTTTTGCCGTCGTGATACTCGACGCGGTAGTCGTGCATCATGGCCTTCCAGTTGCCCTTGTCGGACCAACCGTTGACGAACTGGACGCAGCCGATGGTGCGTTCCGCAGGGAAGACGAACTCGACCGATTTTTCGCCGGACGCCTGGGTGATCCAGCGCTGGTTGATGTCGCCGTCAATCAGCTTGGCGGTGGTGTCGGGGCCGTCCTTGTAGAAGCCGCTGGCGGTGATCTTGGTGGAGGGATCGCGGGCGAAGTTCACGAGGCCGGGGCGGTCCTTGTCGGCCGTCTGCGAGAACGGGTCGGGATAGCCGGCCGTATTGACGTTGTAGATACGAAACTCGCCGATGTGGAAGTGCGTGGCGTGGTTGGAGGTCAGGCGAACGCGGCGGGTGCGGACGGGGATCTCGAGCTGGATGGTGACATCGGGCCGGACGCCGAAGGCGAAGCTCTTGGATGCGGTGGGGTGGGTTTTGCGTCCGTCGGGCAGGACGGTGATGTCGGACCAGTTGTGGATGTTGGTGTTTATCTCGTTCGGGTAGTGGCCCTCGTTGATGTCGATCTCGAAGCGCTTGCCCTTGGCCGGCTCGCCGGGGGTGTTGGTCATGAGCCAGAAGGAGTTGTTGGTGCCGGGGGCGGCGGCGTAGCGGTAGCGGCATTCGAAGTAGCCGTAGGTGAAGCGCTCCTTCGTCCAGATGTTGCCCGAGGTCCATTCCTGGCCGCCGCGCTTTTCCTTTTTGTTGATCAGGCGGAGGGTGCCGTCCTTGACCACGGCGTTTTCACGCCAGCGGCTGCTGAGGATGTGGCCGCTGGGGCCGTTTTGGGAGACCCAGCGCTCGTCGAGTTTGGCGTCGGGATAGTCGAACTCGTCGCGCCAGACCAGCCGCCAGCCCGAGGTGTCGCCGGCGAGAAGAGGGGCGGGCGCGGCGCTTTGGGCGGACGTCGGCCGGTTGCGGGAGTCGCTCCTTTTGTCGGCGGGGTTGGCTTGGGCGACGACCGGGGCGATGGCCGGGAGAGTCAAGAGGACGAAAAGAAGGCCGGTAGACAGGCGGAAGGGGGACATGGCGGTGTGAAGGGGTATTCCAGACGACGGGGGCAAGGTAACGGAAAGGCGCGGCGTCGGGCGCCGCCGCGCTCAGGGTTTGAAGGTGAACGCGCGGCCGGCCGAGATGACGGGCGTGGCGATTTTATCGCCGTAGATGATGCGGCACGGGGCGCCGTGGTCGGAGACGATGCGGGCGGAGACGAGGCGGCCGGCCTTCCAAGTCATGTCGACGGTGAAGCCGCCGCGGGCGCGGAGGCCCTTTACCGCGCCGTCGGCCCAGTCCTTGGGAAGGGCGGGGAGCAGGTCGATGACGGTCGCGCCTTCCGGAGTGCGTTCGTGGCTCTGGAGCAGCATCTCGGCGATGCCCGAGGTGGCTCCGAAGTTGCCGTCGATCTGGAAAGGCGGGTGGGCGTCGAAAAGGTTGGCGTAAACGCCGCCTCCCCAACCGTAGCCGACCTTCTGCGAGCTGACGGGGGTGAGAAGATTTTGCACGATGAGGTGGGCGCGGTCGCCGTCGCGCAGGCGGGCCCAGAAATTGATTTTCCAGGCGAGGGACCAGCCGGTGCCGCCGTCGCCGCGGCCTTCGAGGGTCTTGCGCGCGGCGTCCAGGAGCTCGGGTGTGGCGGGCGAGATCTGGGTGCCCGGGTAGAGCGCGTAGAGGTGGGAGACGTGGCGGTGGCGCGGATCGGTCTCCTGGTAATCCTCGACCCACTCCTGGATGCGCCCGGTCTTCGGGCTGACGACGATCGGTTGGAGGCGGGCGAGGGCGGCGGCGCACTCGGCGGCAAACTCGGCGTCGACGCCCAGCACGCGGCTGGCCTCGATGCAGGCCTGGAGCAGATCGCGGATGATCATGACGTCCATGGTGGCGCCGTAGGTGAAGACGGACTTGGTGCCGTCGGGCAGCACGAAGGCGTTTTCGGGCGAGTGGGACGGCGCGGTGGTGAGTTTGCCGGCGATGGCGGTGCCGGGCGGCGCTTCCACGAGGAAATCGAGGATGAAGCGCGCGGCGCCCTTCATGAGCGGCCAGCCGCGTTTTTCGAGGAAGTCGCGGTCGCCGGTGAAGCGGAAGTGCTCCCAGGGGTGGGCGGCCAGCCAGGCCGCGCCGACGGGCCAGATGCCGTGGAGACCGTCGGCGGGAACGGTGAAGCCCCAGGCGTCGGTGAGATGGTGGACGACCCAGCCGCGCGCGCCGTAGTGGATGCGCGCGGTGCGTTCACCGGGTTTGACGAGCATCTCCATCAAGTCGAAGAGAGGCAGGTGGCACTCGGAGAGGTTGGCTACCTCGGCGGGCCAGTAGTTCATCTGGACGTTGATGTTGGTGTGGTAGTCTGCGTTCCACGGCGCGTTCATTTGCCAGGACCAGATACCTTGGAGGTTGGCGGGCATGTCTCCCGGGCGGGAGGAGGCGATGAGCAGGTAGCGCCCGTATTGAAACAGGGTGGCGGCGAGGCCGGGATCGGCGGGGCCCGCGCGATTGGCGCGAATGCGCTCGTCGGTGGGAAGCTTGGCGCCGGTCGCGGCGGGGTCGCCGATTGCCAGGGCCACGCGATCAAAGAGCGCGGAGTAGTCGGCGCGGTGTGCCTTGGCGAGAGAGGCGAAGGAGCGGGCGGCGGCGCGCGCGAGGCGGGCGTCGGTCGCGGCGAGAGGTTCCGTGTTTCGGTAGTTGGTGGCGCCGTCGATAAAGAGGACGACTTCGTCTGCGCCGGTGATGGTCAGGATGCCGCCGGTGTTGGACAGCTTGCCGCCCTTGGCGACGGCGCGGACCTGCGCCGCGAAGGAAAGGCCGCGCTGCTGGCCGGAGGAGTCCTTGCGGTTGATGCGTCCTTGCAGGATGATCGAGTCGCCGCGCGAGGGGTGGGC
>JAIXVY010000074.1 GCA_027482505.1 Opitutaceae bacterium
GTAGCGAATATCCGGTGCGCGAGGAAAGACCCTCAAAGCGGATCGGCACGTATCCTACGCCTCCCGTGATCTCGACCTCCACGACGGTCGCGTTCGCCCGGACCACTATCGGGTAGCTTTGTAAAACGTCGCCACCAGTGGCGCGCACTGCGAGATTATTGCCTGCGGCCTCGCGGTGGATGGTTTTCCAAGAGGACGGTGAAGCGATTAGCTGCTGCCGAAATGCCTCGTTGGGGCCATAATAGTCAGCGGCAGCGCGGGGCAGGGTAACGAGATCGACGCGCATCTCGACCGAGTCGCCCGGCGCGATTTGCGCTACGTTCGCGGGAGCGACTAGGAAAATGTTGAGATTCGGGCCCTTGCCGTCCTGCACGGCGCGGTGATTGCGCGCGGTGAAGCTGGGTGTTGAGTAAGTGCGTCCTCCGAAGACTGCCTTGTAGGATCGGATGACCAAGGCGCGGTCGCCGGTTGTGTGGCGGCCGGCGGGCTTGGTGGCGGCGTCGACATTATCCGCATCGGGCAGATAGATCCACCACGGGCCTTCGCCTGTGAGTTCCAGCTGGTCGGCGAGCGTGCCTTGGGGAGGGAGGTCGGCGGGAGCCTTCCGATCCGCGATCAGGCCGGCTTGGTTGCCGTAAACGAGGCGCGGAGTGATCAAGTTACCGTTGCTGCCAAGCCGATAGAACCAGGTGTCGGTGGCGGAGGCTGGTTGCCGGAAAGTGTATGAAAGACGCTGGTAGGTGCGGGCGTAATCGTCGGTGCGGGGCATGCCGGCCTCGGCGCGGAAGAGGACGCGATCATCCACGCCGTATGCACCCTCGTAGCGGACGTCTGTGAGACAGGGACCGTGGGCGAGGTAGGCGGTCTTTATTTTGCCGAAGGGGATCTTCTGGCCCGCTTCGGTTTGCAGGCCGAGCCAGTCGCCGCCCCAGCTGGCGGTGGTCCAGTCCCACTTCCTGGCGGTCTCGCCCAGTCGGGCCATGAGCAGCCGCACGTCCGTCACGGCGACGTCGACGAGGCTATTATCCATGTCAAGACAGGTGGTCTCGCCCCAGCAGCCGATCGCGAGCTGTTCCCAGCGGCCGTTGCCTCCATAGCCGACGAGCGAGAGTTGGGAGTGCGAAGCGACGGGCACCGTGCCATAGAAGCCGTAGACGACTCGAATGCGATAGGTCGTCGTGCCTGGGGCCGCCGGCAAGTAGGCGTAAGACATGAGGTAGTCGCCCATGGGCCGATAGTGCCAGTTTTTGCTCAACTGCATGGGCAGGCCGGTGGGCCGTCCCTCGGCGTCGCAAAGAATGGGAATGATGCCGGTGATGTTGGCCGGACTACGGAAATCGAGAAGAAAGGGCACCTGACGGTGGTCGGCGTTGTCGTTTTGCACCGTGACGACGAACTCATCATAATCGCGTATGTCGGTGTAGCCGGTCTTGAAGTCGCGGGTGATGGTATCTACGCGCGTGACGAAACAGTTCTTGGTCGGATCGAATACGGCGTCTGCGCCGGCGCCGCCGGCCTTGATCTTGACCGCTAAGCCTTCGGTGACCGTCGCACGCTCCTTTGGCTGCGAAGTGAGCGAAAAGGTCTTTTCCTCGCTCTGCCGCCATGCGCCCGCGATGACGGCGCGCGTCTGGAGATTTATCTTTTCCCCCGAAAGGGCGAGACGCACCACCGCGTCGGACCACAGCGCGGGTTTGGCCTTGGGTTGCGCGCCAGATTGAAAGTCCTCCTCGAAGACCAGGCCCTCGCGCGGCACCACGCCCTCGGGTTTGGCCGCGGCGGCGATCTCGCGCGCGGAAAGCGCGCGATTCCAAATCTTCAATTCGTCGAAGATTGCCGCCAGCATCGGACCGTTCGATCCAATCGGACGACCCAGGCGAAGGGGGCCGCCGGGCCCCTTGCGCGGCAGGTTGATCTCGCGCACGCCCTGACGCTTTCCGTTGAGGTAATAGGACATCTGCTTGCCGTCGTAGGCTAGCGCAAGGTGTATCCACTGGCTCGCGACATAATCCTTCGGTTGGGCCGGAATAGAGAAATAACGTCCGCCCACGTTCATGATCGCCTGGAGATTTTTCTGCACGAACTTGAACCCTAGGGTGCCGTCGGTGACCTCTGAGCCGTTTTTCGCGAGTAGCCAGCCGTCGGCGCGGGCAAGATTTTCCGGTATCTTCACCCACAGAGCGAGAGTGAGTTCGGAGGGGTCGATCGCGGCGGCTTGTTCAAGGTCTTGGTGCGCGGTTACGAGGCAGAGGCCATCGCCGATGCGGCCGGGCACGGGGCCTTGGTCGTAGCGATCAGAGGGTTCGAGGCGGGCGGTGAAGGTGAGCGAATCTGGCCAGGCAACGACGCTCAGGCTCGAGGTCGCCACCAGCTTTTCGCCTGCGTCAGTCTCGAGATCGAGGCCTTTGAATTCGTAGTGCTGCACGTAGCGACCCGATTCCCACATCCACGCCTCGCTCAAAGGCCGGCCGCCGGTCGCCTGGCCGGCCTTGGCGGCTTTTGCGCGATAGGTTTTTCCATTCACGTCGACCTCGATTCGAAACGCTGCGGCTGGCAAGTTTAGCATGCGGCGAGGATCGCGCGAA
>JAIXVY010000437.1 GCA_027482505.1 Opitutaceae bacterium
AACTGGCGGCGCACGGGCGACGCGCCGGAGACCGCCAGCTGGCCTTGGAAAAAAGCGGTAGAGCCCGCGGCAGCGACAACGTTGTTCCTGATCAGGTTTCCCGCGGCGACGCCCTGGCGGAGAAACGTCGACGCGGACCAGGTCGCGCTTTGCTCGTTCCAGCCGTCGTCCGCCAGACCGTAGACAAAGGCGCGCGCCTGCCCGGCCGAGCCAAGCGTGGAGGCGCTGAATTCAAGGACCGCGAATTGGAGATCGGGCGGATACACCGCGGGAAGGGCGAAGCGCGCCACGGCGACGCCGCGGCCGGATGGATCGACGTCGTCTGCCCTCACCAGAAGGCTCGCGCCCGCCCCGTCCGCGGCGTTGCGATTCACGCCGTCCCGCAGGGTGGCGTCGTCGGAGGGACGAAGCAGAACCGGCGGGGCGGAGGGGCCGGCCGCGATGGAGTAAAGCCAAACGCTTCCGCTCGCCTGCGCACGGGCCGGCAGACGACCGCCCGAGACTGAGACCACTCCATCCGGAGCCAACGCGCCCATCTGCCCGTCGCCCACCTGCTCAAGCAGAGCCGGTGTGCCGTCCACCACGCCCCACGCGGCAAGATCGACCGCGACGTCCTCGGCCGAGGACGAATCGTTCACGCACCACACCGAGCGTGCGCCGGTGACGGGATCGCGAGCGGCAAGAAACTCCAAAAATTCAAGGGAACTGCCGCCCCGCGCGCCGACGATTTCGCGTCCGGGCGCGAAGCCCTTCATGAACAGGCGAGCGACCTCGGCCGCTTGCGTGGAGCCGCCGTGGTTGTAGGGAAAATTGGCGGTGTCCGCGTAATGGGTGCCGTTCTTAGCCACTCCGGATGCGTTGGAATCGCTGGCCGTCTGGGTGAACTTGAAGAAAAAGATTTCCTCCAGTCCGGCCTCGCCCACGGAGGCGAGGATGGAGCCGAGGCGGGCAAACCGCGCCGGCGTGTCGAGCGTCTCAGGCGTCGCCTCAAGCGCGGCCGAGGAGTTTACGTTGAGCTCCGTGATCGCGACCGGAAGCGGCGCCTCTCCCGCGGGCATCGCCGCGATCATCGCCGCGCGGTTGGCACGCAGGCGATTCCCGAAGGTGGACGGCGCGGAGTCGTAATGGTGATAGTCGTAGCGATCAAAGAGAGGAACGACCGAATCCGTCCTTCCGAGAAAATCCGTGCGCCGGTTGGCGAAGGCGAAACCCTCCCAAGTAGCGTCGAAAGTGGAGCCGGCGCTTGTCGGGGCGTAGACCAAGGGAACCAGGCTTTTCCCGTAGAGAGAATTGACGTCGGCGATCGCGCACCTGATCGCGTCGGATGCGAGTTGCAGGCGGACGAGCCAGTTCTCCGGGGTCAGCCCGTTCGCGTTCGAATGATCGGGCTCGTTGAACATCTGATAACGGCGCACGTTGTAGCGACGCGCCAGATGGAACGACATCGCGTAGTAATGCTTCCAAAGCCGCCACTTGTCCCGCCACTCGGTGGAGGAGGCGATGGGCAGCGAGCTTTCGCTGGCGGTGATCTGCATGAGCGCGTCCACTCCCAGCCCGGCCAGCGTGCCCACCGCGTGGTTTATTCGATAGCCGCCGATGTCGGTATTCTCGAATCGGCTCTCCAGATCGGGCCAGTTGTAATAAGTCGCGCCGAGCGGATTGGCCCTTAGCGCGGTGCGCGCCGAAAGAAAAGCGGACTGGGTCGCCACGCCGTTCGAACTCATGGTCGGAAAATTCGAGGGATGCAGAAAAATCCGCACGGCATTGGCCCCCGAGTAGCGCCACCAGTCCGCGGCGTTTGATCCGGGCATGAACAAGCCCAGATTGTAACCTTGCACCGCGGGCGTGTCGGCCAGCTTCACCGCGTCGACCGTCACGGTTCCCGCCTTGGCGACAAAAGCCGCGCCAACCAACGCCACCGGGACGAGTCGGCGACGCAAGGGCATGGCAACACAAGGAAACCGTCGGGGCAGGTCGGTCATTGCCGCATAATGCGACCCGCCGCCGCGGTGCGAGGAAAGAGTCGCCGCGCCTAACGAGTTAGCCGCGACGTGCCACGGCCCGGACCGCGCTCTAACACGTTAGCCCCTCGCGGGGCTGCTTGCCCGGTGCGGCCTACTAGGTTGCGACGGTTTTCTTTGTCGCCTCCACGTTTCTGGAGGCCCCCTCCCCAACCCCTCCCCCGAATTATGCAGCCCTGCGCCTCCGTCCGCCGCGGCCTCTTCCGTCGCGCGCTAGCCCTACCCGCCCTCGTGCTTGCCGCCTCGCTGCCTTCTCTCGCGACGGCCGCCACCCTCCTCGTCTGGAACATCACCGGCACCACTGGCACCGGCAGCGGAGGAGCCGCGGCCGCGCCAGCGCTGGGCATCAGCGGTTCAGTGATCACGGGTGGAGGCACCACCGGCAACTCCACCTCCCCCTCCGGCACTTGGAATCGCACCTTCAGCCTCAACACTGACGCCGCGGGCGCCATTGCTGCGGGCAACTACTTCTCTTGGACGACAACCGCGGAGGCCGGCTACACCGTCACGATAAACGGTTTCACCGGCCTTAATCTTTCGCGCACCACCTCGGGCCCCGCCACCGCGGAACTCTGGTATAGCAGCGACAACGTGAACTACGCCAAGACCGGCTCGACCTTCACCGTCACCGGCACTTTAGCTTCGGCCGCCGGCGCTTTCGACGACACCATCGCCACCACCCCCATCGTTCTCGACGGCTCGGGCGGCACTGCCGCGGTGGGTTACTGGCGCCTCGTGGTCTATGGCGGCACCGCCGCTTCCCGGCTCGGAATCGGAAGCGCCGACGCGGCGAACGACTTCGCCATCCTCGGAACCATCGCCGGAGGCTCGGCTCGCGATCTCGTCTGGGGAGGCGGAGACGGCGCGTGGAACACCACCTCCTCCAACACGCCCTGGAGATTCTCCGGCGCGCCTTCCGCCTTCGCCGCGAACGACAACGTCACGATCAACTCGGCCGGCGCGCTGGCCGTGGACGCCGCCGGCGTTTCCGTGGGCTCCACCATCGTCAATCTCGCCTCCGGAACCGTGACGCTATCGGGCGGTTCGCTGACCGGCACGACTCTCGCAAAATCCGGCGCGGGCGTGCTGGCGCTTCAGGCCGCCAACACCTTCTCGGGCGGAGTCGCCGCGACGGGAGGCACGCTCCAGCTGGGTGCGGCAGGCGCACTGGGCGCGCAAAGCGTCACCTTGGACGGCGCCACCCTGCGCCTGACGGACGCGACGGTCGCCACCTTGGCCAATTCGTTCGCGGTCGGCAACGCAGACGCCACCATCACCGTCGACGCTGGCGTCTCCACCACCATCTCGGGCGCTATCTCCGCCAGCGGCACCACGGGAAGCGTCGGCGTTCTGAAGGGAGACACGCAAACCTTCAACACGCTGGTCAAAAACGGCGCGGGCAAACTCACCCTGACCGGCAATCTGGGCGCCCAGATGACTTTTAACACCGGTGTGGGCACCGCGGGCGTCACCACCTCCGGCGGCGTCGCGCTTCAACTCCTCGGTGGCTCCATGGAAATCGCCAACGGTCGCACGTGGAACCTGGCCTCGGGCGTGGATCTCGACGCGGTCGATCCGGTCACGGGGCAGGCCACGAGCGTATACAACGGCATGATCTGGAACGGCGACGTGCTCATGCGCGGCGGTCGCATCCAGATCAACGGCGGCAACATCCGCGGCACCGGCGTGATCACGGTGGGCGTCTCCGGAGAAGCCGCGGCGACCAACACGCTCGGCCAGCGTCTGAATTTCAACAGCCCGGATATTCTCAACTCCGTGGTCGTGACCGCGGGCCACACCCTCACGCTCGACTCGCAGGCCGGCGGCTCCATAGCCCTGCTCGGGCCTGTCACCGGCTCGGGCACGATCACAAACACGGGCAACGGAACCGCCCGTATTCAGCCCTCCTCGCCGTCCGCCTTCACCGGCGTGTTTGCGAACACCATTCGCATGGAGCTCTCCGCCCAGGCGCTCGCCTCGGCCGCCCAGGTAACCACCGCGGGGGCTCTGACCCTGAGCAATCGGCTGGTCAACACCGGCGCCGTCGTCGCCGCGCCCATCGCCGGCGTGGGATCCGTAACCAAGACAGGCGACGGCGACATCGTGCTTACGGGCAACAACACCTTCGTGGGCGGCCTTGTCCTCGCCTCGGCGGGAGGCGTGCTCGTAGAGTCGGCGTCCGCGCTCGGAGCTGGCACCATCTCGGCCGGACACGAGGCTGCGCGGGTCGGACTCGCGACGTCGGCCCCCTCCTCGCTCACCATCTCCAACGCTCTCTCCACCGGCGTGCCCGATCCTCTCACCGCCTACGCCCCCGTGCTCGCCTTCGCCCCGGGCGCGGGCCGGACCATCGTCCCCGCCGGCTCCATCTCGGGTTCAGGTCAGCTAAAGATTTCCGGCGGCGGCGACCTCGACCTCACCGCCCAGACCACCGCGACCAACACCAACACGGGCGGAATCGAAATCGGCACGGGCCGGGTGCTGGCCGCGGGCGACGACAATCTCGGCCAAGGCTCCATCAACTTCGGCACCATCTCCGGAAGCACGTTACGAGTCTCTGGCGCAACTGCCACGGCCACGTTCAGCCGCAACATCACCATCGGGTCCACCTCGTCCACCGGCTACACCGCCATCGTCGACACCAACGGCAAAATCGTGACTTGGACCGGCTCCATCTCTGATCGCGCGGGCAATGCCGTCGGAGGCGCCTTCGCCAAGACCGGCGCGGGCGAACTCATCCTCGCCGGCCCGCTTTCCTATGGTGGTGACACCTCGGTGGCAGAAGGACTGCTGACGCTCAATTCCGCCAATTCGGCCAACGCAGGCTCCTCCGTGCGCATCGCCACCGGGGCCGGGCTCAAGCTCTCATTCGTCGGGTCCGCCACCGTGAACGCCCTTTATCTTAACAACGTCCAGCAGCCCGCCGGAACCTACACCTCCGCGCATGCCTCGGGGGCCTTCTCCGGCTCCGGCTCGCTCGTCGTCACCTCAGGCCCGACCCCGGCTGACGCCTTCGCGTCCTGGGCCTCGTCCTACCAACTGGCCGGAGCCCAAGCGGCCGCCTCCGCCGATCCTGACTCGGACGGCCAGATCAACCTGCTCGAATACGCCCTCGGCACCAGCCCCGTGGTCGCCGGTCCGTCGCCCGTGGGCGTGGCCCGCTCCGGCGCAGTCCTTGCCCTTTCTTACGTGCGCATCGCGGACCCCGCCGTCACCTACACGGTCGAGGGCGCGAACGATCTCGCCGGTCCCTGGGTCGCGGTATCCGCGGCGGGCAACCCCAGCACGGGAGCCGCCAACGTGGCCGGCGTCGTGACGATCGCCGACACCGCGGACCTGAACGCGCAACCACGCCGTTTCCTCCGGCTCTCGGTCGTTCGCTAAGCCCGCGCTAGATTCCCGTCCGCGCGCCCCGTCTCCCCTTGGGAGGCGGGGCTTTTTTTCGCTTCTGGCGTCCCGAAGGCCCGCTTGCCCTCCGCAAGGGAAAAGTCATGGCGGAAGAGAGCCTGCGCGCCCCCCTGCGGACTCCGTTCGCCGCTCCCGGACGAGGGCGCGAAAAAGGCCGGCGGTGTGGACCGCCGGCCGGAGAAAAGATCAGGCGTGGCGCCGACGCCTAGTAGTCGATGGCGAAGTTTCGCTCGCGAAGTTGCTGCTGCACGAATGAGCGCACGCTGCCGTCGCCGAAAACGACGTTGGCCTTTTCGCCATGGCGGTAACGCAGGTGGCCGCCGGTAAGCGTCGCCCCGCCTTCCAGCGTATCCACGTTAAGGCTACGATCGATCGGGTTCTCGGAGTTGGCCGTCAGGGCCGGGCGCGATTTCCACACGCCGAGCTCCACCAGCGCGGAAGTCGCGCTTCCGGAGGAGGGATTGACCTGAATGCCATCGGCGAAAAACACCGTCTCGGACGGGCGGCGCACCTTGGTCAGGCTCACCGCCGGGGTGGTCGTGTCGGTCGACCCGGTGCGACGGGCGATCACGAAGGGGTTTCCGCTGTAAGTTCGGGGGAAACCCTTGTCCGGGCTCGGCGCCGCCATCGTGGAGCCGGGGCAAAACACGACCGACGAGTTGCTGTATACATTGCTGGCCGGCCGCTTGCTGTTGAAGTAAGGCTCGAGGTAAAAGGTCCAGGGATTGTCCGCGGTGTAAAACGGCAGGGCTTGACGGTTTTCCTGCGCGTAGATCTGGCAGGCGGAGCCTATCTCTCGCAGCTGCGCCTTGCACTTGGCATCCTTGGCGGTGTCTCGAACCTTGCCCACGGTCGGAACCAGGATGGCGGCCAGAATGCCGATGATCGCAATGACCGTCAGCAGTTCGATCAGGGTAAATGCGTGGCGACGATTCTTCATGGGGTATGGGGAAGCGGGGTAAGAAAACGGCGAAAAGGGGATGGGCGACGAGCGAGGTGGCCCCAAACGTGTTAGGGCGGGCGTTCAGCGGAGTCCGGGCACCAGCGCACGCGCCTCGCGGGCGAACAATTCGCCAAGCAAACGCGCCGAGGGCGCGTCATAATGCGGCGTATCGTCGGGCTTGTTGTTCAAGCGGCCGGCCAGCGCGGGGGCCTGCGTGCGAACCACCGCGGTGTGCGGCACCTCGGAGGGCAGCGCCAGGTAGATGGCGTTGATCACGTCGGCCTCGGCGGGATTCCAAGGCTTCAGGGTGGCGGCGATAAAGGGCAGATCGGGACGTCCCAGATCGGCCCGCAAATCGGCGATGAATGCGTGCAAATCGCGCCGGTAGGCGGCGCCGCCGTCACCTTGGGAAGGCTTTATGTCCGACTCGCCCTGGATCCAGAGCACGCCGGCCAGCGCCTCCGGGGGCACGGAACGCCCGCCGGTCAGGGCGCGGGCGTAATAGGTGGACCCGTCGGCCCAGCGCTGCGTTCCGGCGTAGTCCTTTTGCCACCACGCAAGACGCGTGCCGCCAAAAGCCGCGGGCACGAGGCCTATGCTCTCGCCGGGCGGCAGCGCGGGGAGGAGCGACCGCGCGAAGGCGAAGCCAGGTCCCACGCCGGCCACGGCGGGCTTGTCGCGATGCAGCGGCTCGCGCGCCGGTCCCCAGGTGCCGTCGGGACGCCAGGCAAGGATGCGAGAATCGGCCGCGCGATCAATGTCCTCCACCGCGCCACGGCCCGCCATGTTGGATTGGCCAAGCAGGAGAAATACCCGGAAACCCCGCGCCGGCGGCGTGATCGCCGGCTCCTCCGCCCGGACGGCAGAAACCGGGGCGGGCGCTAAGCCGGCGGACGAGGCCCCTTCGCCCGCGAAGGCGCGCACCGTGATGCCACCGAGTCGGATTTCCGGCCCGGCCACCCTGCCCGCCTGCTGCAAGACCACCGAGCCCGGCGCGACCGCGTCGCCACCCTCAGCAAGAGCGGAGGGCACGGCCCCGACCGCGGGCGAGTTCACCCAAAGCAGGGTTCGCCCGGCGACGAAGTCGTGCCGCAGCACCACCGCGTTGTCCTCGTTGCGGGGCAATTCGGCGGCGGCCCACACGACATCGTTGGCCGACTTGGCGGTGACGCCCGCCTGGCACGAACCATCGGCGTTCACCCGGACAGCCAGACGGCCGCGGCGCTTGTTGCCCTCGGAGCCGAATTGAAATGGGAAGACGACGCCGGAAGGAGCGTCGGCCGAGGGGTCGACGCGAAGGGAGAAAACCGCCTCCACCTCCGTGGCTCCGGCCGGCAGGGGATCGAGGTCGCGCGCCACCGAGGCTTCCGCGCCTGCGCCCGCTGGAATGATCGCGCGGCCGCCACGCGCCGCGACGGCCGGCGCGCCGCGCCATTTGCGCCACGCCGAACCCGCGGCTTCGTGCAAGACGCCGTCGGCCCGGGAGAAATCCTCCGCCAAAACCACGGGCGCGGCGACGGGTGCCTGCGCGAAGGCGAGCCCACACGCGAAGGCCAGCCACAAAGGCGTGAAAAGACGGAGATGCATGAAAGCGGGGTCGCGCCGGTTGACGCGGGGGTGGAAAGATTTTGTCCCAGGTGCTTCCGAAACACCAGAGACCTAGGATGCGCACTCCTACGCCACCAAGCCTGCGAGGCAGGCGCCCGCTTGCCTAACGCGTTAGACGGCGCGTTCCTTTGCCGGCACGGCCGATCCGCGGATTAATCCGTCGCCCCTCCGCACTCCTGTCGCCCCACCCCGCTCCGCCATGCCCCGACCGTTTGCCTGCGCACGCCGCGCCCTTGCCTTCCTATATCCCGCCATCGCCGGTTTGGCGCTCGCCGCCTTCGTTCACACGCCCGCCCGGGCGCAGGTGAGAATCGTTGAGGAGAATCCCGGTCCGGGCGAGATTCGACTGGGCGAGGACTATGCCCAGGATTTTGAAAGCCTGCCCGCGGGAGACGCCACGACTTGGCGCGACGACTCCACTTTGCCCGGATGGCTGGCCAACTTCACCCGAGGACAAGTCTCCACCGGCGCGATGGTGGCCCGCCAGACCGCGCGCCTGCTAAGCGTGGCCGCCGGCTCCGCGGGGGCGCCCGCGACTCTCAATCTGCTGGTGCAAAAATCCGGCGGCCGCGCGCTCGGCGGCACGCCCGGCGCCTACGCTCCCGGCGAGGAAGGCATTTTCTCGAGCGAATCCGTCAACGTCGTCCTGCGCCTGCAAAACTCCACCCGCGGCGTGCTCACCGGGCTGCGCGTCGCCTACGACACCGTGGCAAGCACTCCCGGCAACCGCGACGCCGTGGCTCTCGCCTACCGAATCTTCCCCGCCGGCTCCGGCACGATCGCGACCGACTTTATCGAGACCCATCGCTACCTGAACGAATACAACGGGACCTTCGCCGACTCGATGCGCACCGAATTCGGCCGACGCACGTCCAGCGCCGAAGGCTGGACATGCGTGGTCAAGGATGTCGCGCCGCTTTCGTCCTCCTCCGTCGTCGATAGGCATGAATTTTTCCTGCGCGATCTCGCCGTGCCTCCGGGCGCGGAACTGTGGCTGGCCTGGCATATCGCCAAGGAGGATGAAAGCGGCCCCGGCGACCCCGTGACCACGACCGCCATAGACAACGTCCGTCTCGACCGCTTCTCCGTGGGTCGCCCGGGCATGCCCGTCATCACCGCGCCGCCCCGTCCGCTCTCCGTCGCGCGCGGCGCGGATCGTGGCTTCGCCCTTGAGGTCGCCGCCGCGGGCGAGGGACTTCGCTACCAGTGGCGCAAAGACGGCCGGGAAATCGCGGGGGCCACCGGTCCTCGCCATGCCGTGTCCGGGGTCGAGGACAGCCACGCCGGAGTCTACGACGTGACGGTCGCCAACGCCGCGGGCTCCCTTGTCAGCCGTCCCGCCCGGGTCGGGGTTTACTCGCCGCGCGAGGTGATCGCCCGGCCCGATATCGACTTCGACGCCCACAGTTCCGCGCTCAAGGGGGTCGCCGCCTCCAAGACCCTCGGCACACGCGGCGATCTTTATCTGCCGGCCGGCCTCACCGCCCCCGCTCCCGCCGTCGTGGTCATCCACGGGGGCGGCGGCAACAACGGCGACAAAGCCGACAGCCGCGAGGTAGAGGCTTCACGCGAACTCGCCGCGAGAGGCTGGATCGTCCTGTCGATCAACTACGCCATGTCCTCCAACTCCGCGCGCTGCTGGCCCCGGAATCTCTGGGACGCCAAGCAGGCCGTGCGCTGGCTGCGCCACCAGGCGGCGACCGGCGCGTATCCCATCGATCCGGAGCGCATCGGCGCCCTCGGTTTCTCCTGGGGCTGCAACCTCGCCTCCATGCTCGCGCTCACCGGTCCGGACAGCGACGCAGACGTGGCCGATCCGACCCTACGCGTCGAGCCCCCGGCGCGCGGCGACGACTACGACCGTATCTCCGCCCGCGTGCGCTGCTCCGCGGTGTTTTACGGGGCGAACGATCTACCCAACTACCACCGCATGAAGCAATTTCACGAGGCGAACGCGTGGACCGACCGCGCGCTCTATCGTCGCGCCTCGCCGGTGGCCCACCCGAATCCCGACGCCGCGCCGATGCTGTTCGTGCACGGTTCGGCGGACGACGACGTGTGGCCCAGCCAGACCGAAAGCACCTACCTGCTTCAGCGTTCCCTCGGGGCGCGAGTGGAACCTTATTTGCTCGTCGCCGGCGGCGAACACTCCTTCCGCCTCTACGAGACCAAGCGTATCGCGAAAAACTTTCCCCGGCCGCTAGACCTGCGGCCGCAGACGCTGGGCTTTTTCGAGCAGCATCTCGTCGACGATACCCTTCCGCCTGCCATCCTCATCGATCCGTCCAGTCGCGCCGCGAAGCTCGGCGAAAAAACTGTCTTCGAGGTTCGCGTGTCAGGCACGCCAGCGCCCGTCCTGCAATGGCGCAAGGACGGCGCCGTCTTGCCCGGAGCAACCGGAGCCCGGCTGGAACTCGTCGTCGGCGCGGCCTCGGCCGGTTACTACGACGTGGTCGCCGCAAACACGGCCGGCTCCGTCGCCAGCGCGGCTGGTCGTCTCGTCCTCGACCGCTGATCTCCAGTCATGAACCCACGCCCCGCGGTCGCGCTGCTGGCCTTGCTCGCGTTGTTCTCCGGACGCCTCGCCGCCGAGGTCCGCCTGCCCGCGTTCTACAGTCCCGGCATGGTGATGCAACACGACCGACCGGTGCGCCTGCGCGGCTGGGCCGATCCCGGCGAAACGGTCGCCGTCACGCAGGGCGCCTCGAGCGTGCGCCTGGTCGCGGGCGCGGACGGTCGTTGGAGCGCATCCCTGCCCTCGCCAGGGGCGGGCCCCCTGCCCGATCTCGTGATCGAGGGACGCAACCGCATCGTCCTCGACCGCCTTCTCGGGGGCGATGTTTGGCTGTGCTCCGGACAATCCAACATGGAGTTCCGCCTCTCCCGCGCCGAAGGCGGGAACGAGGCCGCCGCGGCCGCCACCCTGCCCGCGCTGCGTCTATTCACCGTAGGCCGCAAGGTCGCCGCCTCGCCGGCCGAGGATGTCGCCGGCCGTTGGGTCGATTCCACGCCCGAGACGGCCGCGGCCTTCTCCGCGGTGGGCTTCTTTTTCGGAACCGAGTTGCAACGCAGGCTCAATGGCATGCCGATCGGCCTGATCCACAGCGCCTGGGGAGGCACGCCGGCCGAGGCCTGGGTGGCCCGTGATCTCACTCGCAACGACGACGCCTACGCGGCGCTTTACGAGGAGTGGGATCGCTACCGCGCCGACTATCCCGCCATCAAGGCCCGCTACGAGGCCGACATGAACCGCTGGCGCGAGCGCGCAGCCGAAGCGGAACGCTCCGGAGCCAAGCCGCCCGCTCGCCCGCTCACCAAGCCGGATCCAGACGAGAATCATCAATACCCGGGAAATCTTTTCGACGGCATGATCCATCCGCTGGTCGGCTTTCCGATCAAGGGCGTGGCCTGGTATCACGGCACGTCCAACACCAAGCGCGCCGCGCAATACCACGCCCTTCTCACCACGTTGGTCACGGACTGGAGGCGCCGCTGGGGACAGGGCGATTTCCCCTTCCTCATCGTCTCCCTCGCCAACTACCGCGCCCCGGCGGCCGAACCTCCCGGGGAAAGCGCCTGGGCCACCTTGCGCGAGGCCCAGGCGCGCGTCGCCCGCGAACAACCCAACGCCGGCCTGGCCGTCACCATAGACATCGGCGACCCCGACGACATCCACCCGCTCAATAAGCGCGATGTCGGCCTCCGCCTCGCGGCGGCCGCCATGCGCGCGGCCTACGGGCGCGACGTGGTGGGCGGCGGACCCGAATTCTTCTCCGCCGTCGCCGAGCCGGGGGCGCTACGGCTGCGCTTTTCCTCCGCCGGCCGCGGCCTGGTCGCCGGCCGCGACGGACGCGCCGAAAAGCTCTCCGGCTTCGCGCTCCGCGGCCCGGACGGCCGCTGGCGCTGGGCCGAAGCCGTGATCGAAGGCGAAAGCGTGGTGCTACGCCACGAAGAGGTTCCCGAGCCGCGCGAGGCGCGCTACGGCTGGGCCGACAACCCCGGCTGCAATCTCTACAACCGCGAGGGCTTCCCGGCCGTGCCTTTTCGAACCGACCGCGAGTGAGTTTTCCCGCGAAAAACTAGGCGGCCGAACGGGCCGTCTTTCGCTCCGCGAGGCCGCGCGACACCTCGCCCATGCGGCGCTTGTCCAGATCGTAGCCGCGCATCATCGCCAGGGCGGCGAGGTAGAGCGCCGCGGGCGCCACGCAATAAGCGGCCTTCATCGCCTGAAGCGTTGCGGCCGGCTGCGCCCCGCCCAGCGAGCGATCGAAGCCCACCGCGCCGAGGATGTAGCCGGAAATGGCGAACGACATGGCTATGCCCGTCTTGAACACCCATGCGTAGATCGCGCCGAAAAGCCCCTCGCGCCGGACTCCGTGCCGGAGTTCGTCCACGTCGCACACGTCGGCGATCATCGCGTGGCAGAGCATGAAGATCGAGGCTTGTTCCACGCCGAGCATGACCGCGTTGACCAGCATGAAATAGGGATGCGCCGGATCTATCAGGGACCAAAGCAGCGCCATGCGGACCGTGGCCCACGCAATGCCGGCGCAAAAGATTTCCTTTTTCCCGAAGCGGCGGGCCAGCCAACTCGCCGCCGGCGTGCAAATCATGGTCGTCAGCAGCGACGCGGTGCCCACCCAGCCGGAAAGCACTCCGGCCGCCTTGGTGTCGCCGGCGTAGAGACAGTAAGTGTGCACGTAAAAGCCCAGGCCGGAAACCAAGGACGACCCTATCATCACGAAGGTGAACGCGACCGTGAGGGCCAGAAATGGACGGTTGGCAAAGGAATCCCGAACGCCCTTCGCAAGACCGGGGGGACGCTCTTGTTTCGTCGCGGCCGAAGTCGGCGGCGCGGCCAGGGGATCCTCCTTCACCAGCCACACCGGCATCAGCCCGAAAAGCACGAGAAGCACGCCCGCCCCGGCGCCCACGTAGCGGACGCCCTCGAGCGTGTCGGAAAACACGCTGAGCTGCGTGATGGCGTAGAGCCAACTCACCGCGATCTGGGCCACCGGCCCGAGCGCGGAGGGATAGGCCATCAGACTCGTCCGCTCGTCGTAGCTCTTGGCCAGCTCGTAGCCCATCGCATACCACGGCACCGAGTAGACCGTGAGCGCCAGATAGAACAGGAAGGATGTGCAGGCGAAGTAGGCGAGGTAGGCGCTCTCGCTCCACCCGCGCGGCAGAAACCACATCGCGGCGAAGAAGAACCCGGTGAGAATCGATCCGACAAAAAGGAAAGGCTTGCGCCGCCCCCATCGACTGCGGGCGCGATCCGTCCAATGTCCGACAAAGGGGTCCGTGAAAGCGTCCCACAGCCGGCCAAGCGCGAGCACCCCGCCCACGCTGGCGGGGTCGACCCCCAGCGCGACGTTGTAGACCGGAAGCGAAAGCTGCTTGGGCGCCTGCTTGCCGAGCATGCAGGCG
>JAIXVY010000368.1 GCA_027482505.1 Opitutaceae bacterium
GGCACCTTCCGCCGAGACTTTAGCCAAAGCAGCGGCCAAAAAGGCTTGGGCCGGGGTGTAATTGGTCCCGTCAGCGTTTCCGAACAGCGCCCCTGATCGAGGCAAGGTTGCGATATCCGGTTAGCAGGATGATCCTGCAACAAAACGGGGCCTGACCCTCTCGGCTCGACATTCTGCAACAAAAACTCGGCCTGACGCGCTCGGTTCGGCGCTGGTTCGCTCGACTCGACTCGCCCCCATCTGCACGGTCGCCGCGAATCGCCTCCTCGGCTCTGCCGGGGGAAGGCGCGATGCGGATGCGCGCGACGAGCGGATCAGCGCAGGCGCGGAGCGCGGCGTGGTTTCTCTTCCCACTCCGCGCGGAAAGTCGCCGGGCTATTCGAGGCAAACAGGCGGCGTTCCCCGCGCGGGTAGCGGTCGACGACCACCACCACCGGCGGCGGGGTTTCCGGATCGCTCGGCGCCACGTTGACCTGCCCGAATACCGCGCGGGCAAGCTGGTTGCTGGAACCGCTATTGGCCGCGTAGCCCGCGAGCACGGTTGCCGGGAGATCCAGCGTTAGCGGTTGGCCGAGCTCGGTCCAATCGCTGCCGTTGCCCGAGTAGAAGCCGGTGAAAACATTGCCGACGCGGCGCACGCGCAGCCAGACGGGCGGGCGCACGTTCGCCACCGCGCCGATGCCGGTGTTCGCGCCATCGGCCACGCGCCAGCGCAGCGAAACCCCGTTCTGCGCGGTGGCGAAAACCGAGAAGTGGCGGGCGCCGGCTCCGGTGCCGGCGCGGAGCATGACGCCGGCGGAGGATTCTCCGAGCGCGGCGCCGAGCGGGTTCATGTTGCGCTGGCCGACGAAGCGCGTCGTGAGCTCCGTGTCGCCGCTCGCGGGCCGGGCCACGAAGCGAAAGGCGTCCGAGCCGCCGCCGACGCCCGCGCCGGCGCCCAGCACGATCAGCTGATTGTCCGGATCGAGGGCGTCCGCGCCGGCGAGCCCGCCGCCCACGGTGCCGCGTTCCCACGGCGCGGGCAGCGCGCGCAACGAGCGACCGCTGACGATCGCGTCGCGCATCTGCGTGGCGATGATGCGGTGTCCCTCGTCGTTGGGGTGAACGCCGTCGGCGGAGTAGGTTTGGAACGAATCGGCCAGGGGCGTGTTGAGATCGATCACGCGCAGGTTTCGCTGCCTCGCCGCCTCGAAGACGAGGGGGATGATTTCGCTGGCGACGGCCGCGCCGCTGATGTCCGAGGCGCCCAGTTCGATCGCGGGCGGCGGAAGGGCGAGGAACACCTGGGGAGCGGCGGGCAGGCTGCGATACCGATCAATGAGCGAAACGTAGTCGCGGACGAAATCGCCCAGGTGGGCCCGGTTGATGGCTTTCGAATCGTTTGTGCCGAGGAGGATGGTGACGATGTTGGGATTCGCCGCCATCGAGGCGGCAAAGGTGGGGGTGTCGATGAAGGAGGGCTGGCCGTTGCTCAGCAAGGTGCTGCCGCCCGTGCCCTCGCGCAGCACCACGTAGCCCGAGCCGAGGAGGTTCGCGAGGACGGAGGAGTAGGCGCGCTCCGGAGTCGAGGCGCCCGCGCCCGCGGTGATGCTGTCGCCGCTGTTGACGACACGCACCTGGGCGGAGAGCGGGATCGCGAGTCCAAGCACGCCAAGGGCGAGGAGCGATGCGGCGAGACGGGCGTGAGCGATAACCGGGGAAAGGTGGCGTGGGGAAATCATGCGCGGGTGTTCCCCTCGAAAATAGAGGAGCCGCAAGACGCCGGAAACGGGGTGGTTTCCCAGTCGCGGAGCCGGGCTGGAGAGGGGCGCGGAGGATGAAGCTTTGCTCCCTTTCCGCCCGGTTGCGGACCTAAGCCGGTATATCGCGTGCGCTGTTATGCGACGAAATCTGCGATAAAACGCGACCTGCCCCCCTCGGCTCGGCTCCTCCCTTTGGCTCGGCCCCTTTGGCCCGCCCGCGCATGGGCTCGGCCATCCGTCGGGCCTTCAGGACCGGCGACGGCGACGGATCTGGGCGAAACCCAAAGTCGCCAGGCCGGCCATAGCGGAAAAAGTGCCCGGTTCCGGGACGGCGGCTGCGCCCAGCACATCAAATTCGCGATAGCCGCTGCCGCCGTTCTCGAAATCCGTGAAGTTAAAGCGCAGGGCGGCTACGTTGGCGACCATGACCGCGTTCGCAACGGAGCTCTCAATGGTTACGCTGGTGCGACGAGTCGGAAAGCCGCTGCCCATTTCAGTGGCGAAGCGAGGAACGGACGCGAGGGACAGGAAGGTGGTCGGACTGGAAGCGAGCGAATACTCCACGGTGTATTCTTGGCCGTCACGCCCGTTGTCCCAACCCACATAGGTGTTGATCTTGGTAAGGTCATAGCCTTGAGCGTTGGCGGAAAGATCGAAAGCAAAGACCACCTTCGTGCCGTCGGAGAAGCCCACCACGGAATCATAGTCCGTGCGCGGATCGCCGAAGTTGCCGTCATATAGGCGACCCAGCGTTTGACCGAAAAAGGCATTGGAAAATCCGCCAACGTCGATGGAGGCGGACGCCAGATTGGTCTGCAAAAGATCCGAGTTCGAAACGGAGTAGGTGGCGGAATCCGTGAATTGCGTGACGGAGACCTGCACCTGCGCGTGAAGGACGGAAGCAACCAAGAGAGGAGCGGCGACGAGAAGCGATTTGAGCGATGAATTCATATGGTAAAAAATTTGATAAAGATACTTAGGTAGCATTTACTTGGCCTCGCAAGGCCATAATCCGCTGACACTAAGCAAGCGACTGGCGCTTTTTCCTCCAGGTAAGATCGAGTTGGTCACTTGTGGGCCGCAGGGGGGGGGGAGTGCCTACTACCTCATGCAGGTCTCTTGTTCTCTTTTCTCGGCGATTCCGGAAAGTCGGTCCTCGCGAGACGGTGGATTTGGATCTGGGCCCAAATTCCGTTAACCCTGCTACGAAGTAAGCTGCCTCGGACTGCCCCAATCGGCTCGGCCTCGGCCGCTAGGAATCAGGGTGTTCCGGGGGCAATGAGCCTCGTGCGGTAGAAGCGGCGCGCAACCGCTCCCTCGCTGGGTTTTGCAAAGGAGAGGTTCAGGACCGGCCGCCACGACACGGTCGCATGGTCCGCGGACATGACGGTGTAGTTCAGATTGTTCACCCCCGGGTCCGCGTCGGGATTCATCCGGAGAAACACGAAAGATCCGCCTGAGTAGCCCGGCGTGTTCGCGTAGAAGGTTCGGAGATAGCTCGATAAACCCGAGCCGGCCGCACTGCGCACGGTCTGGGCCACATTTCCCAGCGACGGCGTGAAGATGCCCGCCTGCAGACGCGTTGCGCCGTCCGGCGCGGCCCCTTCGTGATATTGCAGGATCGGAGAGGTCGAGGATGCCACGCCAAGGGCGTAGAGGTCCGCCGAATACGAGGCGCCGTCGCGCGTCACCGTGACGACCAACTCCGCGGTATCCAGGAGGAGTCCGGCCGGTGGCACGGGCACGGGAAAAATCAGGACTGCGTTCCGGCCGCCCGTCGGCGCGCCGGTGTTGGATCCGACGCGAAGGGTTTGCGATGCGGCCGACACCGCCTGCACCGGATTCGTCTCGGTGAGGGCGTGGTCGGCGATGTTCGCGGCCACCGCCACCGACTGGGAATCGCCCCCCGATGCCGGCGGCGGACCATACTCGATCACCTCGCCGCTTCCCTTGAAGGTGGTGATCTGCGACCAGGCCGCGAGGTCGGAGGATTGTTCGACGGCGAAGTGATAGCCGCGTCCCGCTTCGATTCGGAGCCGCGGCTGTCCGTTTGTCAGGTCCAGTGCCACGCCGCGCAGGAAGCCGCTCTCCACCACCGCCCGGCTCATTCCCGTCCACAACTTTCCGACCCGTTCCGCTTCCCCGGTCACGAGGGCGAGGTTGTTCATCTCATACGGATCGCTCGCCGTGTCGAAGACCTCGGTCCAGGAGGAATCATAAGGATAGTGGATGAGCTTCTCGCCGCCGACCGTGCGGTAGGCGAGCATGGCCGGCGTCGAGGTCGGGTAGGCCGGATCGCGCGCGTATTGAAAAAGGAACGACACCGGCCAGTCCGCCGGCGCGGGCTCGCCGCGCAAGAGCGGGGCCAGGCTGCGTCCCTGCATCCAGGAAGGGATCGGCAAGCCCGCCAGGTCCAATAGGGTCGGCGCGATGTCGATGTTCAGCGCCAGTTGCGGAACATCGCGGGACTGGCCCTGCTCCGCCGGGTAGCGGATAAGGAATGGCACGCGCATGCTTTCCTCGTAGGCCGAGCGCTTGTCGCCCAGGCCGTGCTCGCCGAGGTAGTA
>JAIXVY010000363.1 GCA_027482505.1 Opitutaceae bacterium
CCGCGCCGACCGCGCGGCGGGTTTTCTTTTGGCCTGTAATGATACCGTATAGCGGCGGGTCCGTTGAGCGGGCCGGAGGGAAGCGCAGATTCGGCGGTCCGGTTTTTAGTTCCGGGCTACCCATGCAACCCACCGTTTCCGACGCCCTCCCCGTTTTCACGACCCTCGACGGTCCCGTGCTTTCGCCCCAGCCTGGCGTGCCTTGGGCGGACACCATGCTGCTCAACCCCGCGGTGATCGACGAGCCCGGCTCTAAGCGCCTGCACATGCTGTTTCGCGCCACCGGCCCCTGGCCGCAGGCGCGCCGGGCGGGCCGGCCGATGCCTTTCCCGATTTTCCTCGGCTACGCGACGAGCGACGACGAGGGCAAGACGTGGCAGGCCGATTTCTCGCGTCCCGCGCTCGCTCCCGCGCTCGCCGACGCCTCGCCCTCCACCATTCGCATCCGCGACCGCGCCGGCCGCGACGTCGTCAACCACGCCAACGGCTGCATCGAGGATCCGCGCCTCTTTCGCCTGGACGGAAAACTCTACTGCACCACCGCCTGCCGCATGTTCGCCCCGGGCCCCTACTGGGAGCACGACGAGCCCATGCAGTGCGCGCCGGACTGGGCCCGCGCCGGCGAGCACGACCTCGGCCGCGCCGCCTCGGAAAACCTCACCGTGACCGTGCTGTGGGAAGTGGATCTGGAGGCGCTCAAGGCCCGCGCCTACGAGCGCGCCTTCGTTTACGTCACCCACCTCAGCGATCCCGCCCGCGGCGACAACCGCGACGTGTTTCTCCTCCCCCGCAAGCTGCGCATCGACGGCCGCGAACAATACGCCTGCCTGCATCGTCCCTTCCAGCCCGGCGCCTTCGGCGCCGCGTTCGCCGCGCTGCCGCCGGCCATTTTCCTCGCGGTCGCGGACCGCATCGAAGACCTCCCCACCGATCTTGCGACGCACCGCCTGATCGCGCGCTCGCTCTTCACCTGGGAAGGCAACCGCGTCGGCGCCTCGTGGGTGCCCCTCGATCTCGGCGACGGCGAGTGGCTGCTGCCCTACCACGCCAAGCAGGACGCGATCGTCGGCTACACCCAGTCCTTCATGATCATGAAGGAGGGCGCGGACGGCTGGCCTGTGGTCACTCATCGTTGCCCGGACCGTCTGCTCTACGCCCGCAAGCGCTGGGAGCTGGAGGGCCGCTTCAAGACGCCCTGCGTCTTCACCTGCGGCGGCATCGTGCGCGGCGACGATCTGCTCATGACCTACGGCGCGGCGGACAATTTCGCCGGCGTCGTCTGGGTCGGCTACCGCGAATTGCTCGCCCACGTGCGCCGCTACGACGCCCAAGGCCGGCGCCTCGCCTGACCGCCCGTCCGGCCTCCCGGCGCGCGCGTTCGAAGGCGGACGCGCGCCAACGCTTTCCCGCCCCATGAAATCTCCCCTGTTTTCCCGCCTGCTCGCGGGTCTAGCGTTGGGCTGCGCCCCCACGCTGGGCGTCGCTTCCGTGCATCTCGAGCCCGTCCCCGGAGCCGTCTTTGACGAGGCGCCGGCCGAGCTGATCGACATCATCGCCAACGAGGCCTACGACGCGGCCGCCCTGGCCCGCCAGCCCGGCTTCGCGGTCGTGCGCGATTGGACGGGCTTCGAGGGCCGCGGACTCGCCAAGGATTTTTCCAACTTCGGCCTGCTGCCCGGCGGCGCCACCCTGCGCGGCCGGCTGCTGTTCAAAAACCCGGTCGACATGGCCGTGTGGGCGGGCCGCGCCACGAGCCGCGCCGAGCACCCGATCAAGGCGCTCAACACGGTGGGGGACACCGCGATCATCTTCCCCGGCTCCGGCCACATGGTGGGCTACGAGCTCGCTTTCGGCTCGGGCGCCGACGCGACCTTCAAGTCCGACCGCGCGGTGCGCGCGCTCGGTTTCGTGATCACCAACATCATGCCCGGCGAGGTCGTGCGGGCCGAGTTTTACTCCGCCTCGGGCGCCTTGCTCGTCGCCCAGGACGCCACCGGCGTGGCGGTCGAGGGCGCCGCGGCGAACTACCAGGGGCAGGAGATTTTCTTCGGGCACGTGGCCCCGTCCGACCCCGCCTCCCACATCCAACGCGTCGTCATTCGCATCAACGCGAGCAACCAATACAAGGACTGGGCCCTCGCCGCGGCGGGCTTCACGCCGCCGGTCGCCGTCGGCGCACGCTAAGCGCGATCACCCGGAGCAGTCGCTCAGCGGACCGCCCCGAGGAAGACGAGGTCGGTGGTGCAGCCGCGGCAGTCGGGGCGGACGCCGCGGGCGGTCTCGATTTCCACCACGTGTTCGCCGTCGGTCAGGTCCTCGGCGAGGACGTCGACGCGAAACCAGCCCGAGTCGCCGCACCAGGCGGGGCGCTCGCGCTCGGTGGTCTTCCATTGCCCGCCGTCTACGCGCCAGCGCAGCTCCGAGGAATGGGCGCCGAAATCGGTCGCGGCCACCAGCGTGTGGCCGGAAAAGCGCGCGCGCAGCGTGGCGCCGGGCGCGGTCGTGTGCAGCACTTGGTCGATCCAGTTGAGCTGGCCCCAGCGGCGCTCCGACCAAGGTCCGCTGCGTGTGATGTCGGCGTAGGGAAGCAAGGCCACGCGCTCCCAGCGGCGCGTGTCGAGCGGTTCGGGCAGCGCGGACCCCGAGGGCGCCGCGGCGGCCGAGGCGCGGGCGGGGGAGAGTTCGTGGACGAGGTGGGCGATCACGGCCTGGGCGTAGCTCAGGCTGCCTCGCGCCTCGGGGTGGAGATTGTCGGGCAACCACTCCTCCCAACGGAGAAGCCCCGCCTCCACCTCGCGCAAGGCGTGCAAGCCGACGTAGACGGATGAAAGGTGGTAGTGTTCCGCAAGAAGCTCGAAATCGCAGACCGAGGCGGGCGCGCGTCCGGCCAGCAAATCGGCGTGGTGCTCCGGCATGAAGGTGTGCACCAGCACGACGTCGCGCGGCTCGGCGAGCAGCTGGCGAAGCAGGCCTTCGCGCGCGCGCGCCCTGCGCGAAGGAGGCGTGCCGTGGTCGTTGACCGCGTATTCCACGAAAACGAGGTCGCAGTCGCGTTCCAAAATGTCGCGTCGGGCGCGAAAGGCGGCGAGATCGCTGCCGGTGGCGCCTATGGCGGCGTTTTCCACGACGAGGCGCGTCTGCGGGTAGGCGGCGTTGAACCAGGCCAGCACCGCCTCCGGCCAGCGCACGCGGGTCTTTTGGTCGGTGATGGAGCCGCCCAGAAAACCGAGGCGGACGACGCCCGCCGCCAGGGCGCGGCGCAGGCGGGGCAGGCCGGAGCGATGCTGTTGCACGGGCATGGGCATGGTTTTTAACGGAATGAAAGTTCGTAGCGCAGGCTGCCTTCGGAGGCGATCTCCATACGGCGTCGATTCAGGCCCTCGGCGAAGCGTTCAGGTTCGCCGAGCGAGATCCTCGCGCCGGGCGTCGCGGTCTCGATCACGAAGGAGGCCCCGTCGGCGCGTTGCACGCGCACGCGGCCGGTCGAGGTCTCGATCTTGGCGTCCGAAGGAACGATGAGCGGCAACTGCTCGGCGAAGGCGCCGCGATGGGTGATCTCGGTCGTCACGCGGGCGTCGGAGAAAACAACCGTTTTATCCCCGCGGTCGCCCAGCGGGTAGACAACGCGAAGATCACCTTCGCGCAGAGTTTGTTCGCCGGGTTTGGGCGCGATAATCGCGCCGCCGACGCTGGTGCGGGCGGTGAAGCTCGACTGCTCGTGGAGTTTATCGGCCCCTTCCGTGCGAACTCCGGCGGCCCAGGGAGTGCCGGCCACGGCCTGGAGCGCGGCGCCGAATTTTTCGTTCCAGAGCAGGCCCAGGCCGTAGTTTTGCCGTGGCACGCGGATGCGGCCGGAATTGAAGGCCGCATAGTAGGCGGGCCGGCGGACCAGCGTGACCGTGAATGGCAGCGCGTCGTGAAGCTGGCGGTTGAATCGCCCCGGGGCCAGGCAGGGCAGGGCGGCGACGGCCTTGGCGCGCTCGGCCGAGGTGACGGTGTAGTCGTCGAGCTGCCGCCAAGCGCCGTAGACGAAGCCCGGGCGATAGGAGTAGGGGCTGGGCACGGCGAGTTTGCCAAAGTCGCCCCATGAGCGCGCGAGGGCCTCGCGACGTGCGGCCAGTTCGCGCCGCCTCTCGTCTGTCGTGGTTGCGAACGCGCGCGCCTCGGCGACCAGTTCGGCCAGGGGCAGAGAACGCGGAGTCTGGAGCGCGTGGGAGGTGCGGGTGTTGACGCCCGCGTTTATCAGGTAGACGAGTCGGCCGTCCGTTACCGGTTGCACCACGTGGTTGTGGGCGAGCCAGCGGTTCCAGCGCGCCTCGGCGGCGAGCAGGGGGCGCGAGAGATCGGCGCGGGCGCGCAGCAGGGGCCACGCGACGCGGAGGTTGTTTTCGTGCACGCCCGAGTAGCCGAAATCGGGGCCGCCCTGCTCGTAATGATATCCGGCGGGAGACTGGTCCTCGGCCGAGGCGTGGACGACGGCGGCGACGAAATCGAAGTCGAGGCGGGCGTCGGGCGCGTGGCGAAGCGAGATCAGGGCGGCGTAATAGGAGCCGGAAAACTGGTTGCTCCAATCGCGGGCGTGGCGGCGCATGTCCTCGCGGGTGAACATGGCGAAAAGCGCGGCGCGCAACGCATCCTCCACCCGGCGCAGCAGGGCCTCGTCGAAGGGGGCCTTGGTCTCGCGCAGAATCTCCACCGCCTGGGCCGCGGCCATCGCGCCGAAATTGGTCGGGGCGAGGCTGTAGTTGTTTGGCGAATACTCCGCGAAGAGGCCGTCGGGGTTTTGGATGCGGGTCCAGCGGTCGAGCATCGCCTCCAGGCGAACTCGGACGGCGGGATGGCCGCGGTAGGGATTCCACGGCCGGTCGACGCCGTAGAAATAGGCCAGCGCCATCTGCATCTCCATGATGCGGGCGTTGTAGGGCCGGTTGTCCTTGGGGTCGCGATTGACCGCGAGATCAAGGTAGCCGCGGTGCTCGCCGCGCTCCGCCACGGCGTTGGCCACTTGTGCGAAATGGCTGAGATACTCGGGGACCTCGAGTTCGTGGTCGGCGAAGTCTTCCAGCCGGATTTTTGAAAAATCGGCCGCGGGCACTTGCCCCCATGCGGCGGTGTCGGCCCGGGCGAAAACGACGAGCGTGAAGAACGCGAAAAAAGCGAGGAGGGCCCGGGGCATAGGTCTGGCCCGTAGGTCTGGCTCCACGCGCGCGATGGGCAAAGCGCATGCCGCTATACGGTAGATGGCCGTCTTGCCCGCGTTCCCCGTCCTGATTCCGGAGCATAATTCGCATGCGAAGGCGTGGTTTTTGCGTTTCCCCGCTGGCGCCCGACTTCCGCGCTTAGGTCCTCAGCCTTGGGGCGCGGCGAGGGGGCGCGGAATGTCAGATATGGGCGGATTTTTGGCAGAAACATGGATTACCAAAACGTGAAATCGGTATAACATGTTCCACGGTTATCCAACCGGTTCCCCCTCGTCCCCGGTCGCTTGAAACCCCGTATTCCATGAACTTCGTTCCCTCCCGCCGTTCCGCTTTCAAGGCTTTCACCCTGATAGAACTTCTCACCGTAATCGCCATCATCGGCATACTCGCCGCGATTATTATTCCCACCGTCAGTTCCGTCCGAAAAACGGCAAAATCGTCCCAAGCCGTCAGCAATATTAAGCAGATCGGCATGGCGACCCTGTTGTATGCGCAAGACAATCGAGGCGCAATTCTCGGCCAGGGAGAAGAGGCGGGGACCGGCTTCAAGTATTTTGAGCTGACGATGCGGCAATGGACCACCTATTTGGCGCGTTCCCCGGTTGGCGATATACAGCGTGTTAATAATATTCTCGGGACGATTCGTGATCCCTTTGTTCCGAATGAACCCGCGTTTCTTCGTTCCAGTTACGCGACCACTTGGGCGGTGAATCGCATATTCAACGTTCAGAAGGGCTACCAGGCGCAAGGTTTGACCGACAGCCAGAACAGCGACAGGCCCCGCAACCTCAGCGAGTTCACCGATCCGTCCAGAACCATCTATGCCATGAGCGGAGCCTACGAGGTTTCCTCCGGCAACATCGTCGATGCCAGCCTGCTGAATCCGCCCACCAAATTTCAGGGCATTTATTACTATCATCGGGATGGACGGGCCACTCCCGTGCTTTTCCTGGATGGCAGCGCCCGCATAATGGATTTTCCGGTGGATCCCAAGCTCACCAAGATGCGGCAGTTTCAGTGAGTGATTCCCTTTCCCGACTCTTTATTTGAGGGCTTTCGGTCGGAGTGTGCCTGGATGCGCATCGAGAAGCGTCGCACGTGTTTAGCGCAGATCCATTTGTGGTATTATCAAGATATTTTAGCCGGGTTTGTAGCCGCGAAAGTCATTTTCTTTGGGATTTTTAAATAAAACGAATACTATGTCTATTAAACTGAAGAAATATGCCGGGAATCCTATTTTGGTTCCGGTTGTTGATAGCGCCTGGCAGTGTTCGGTGGTGACGAATCCCGCCGCTTGGTATGATGAGAAGACGGATGAGTTCATACTCATGTATCGAGCCGCCGGCCATGACGACAAGCATCTGGTCTATCTGGGCATGGCCAAGAGCAAGGATGGCTTTCATTTTGAGCGATGCTCCTCCGAACCGCTGTTCTCGCCTCCCGACACCGGCGCGGACATGGGCTGCATGGAGGATCCGCGCATCGTGAAGTTTGGTGATTACTATTTCATCACCTACGCCTCGCGCATGAATCCGCCGGGCAAATACTGGGAGCTAGACAAGGGTGATTTTAGCAACACGACCTACGTCCCGCCCCACTTCCGGGAAAAGTTGCCCGAAGAGCTGCCTATCGCGTTGCGCAAGAATATAACTTCCACGCACTTGCTGATCACGAAGGATTTTAAAGAGTATTGGCGCGCGGGTCGCATGACCGACGCCACGGTGGACGACCGCGACGTGATTATCTTTCCCGAGAAGATAAATGGTAAGTTTTATACCTTGCATCGTCCCATGTCATGGACGGGGCCTGAATACGGCACCCAGCATCCCGCGATGTGGATCGCCGCCTGTGACGATCTTCTTGAGTCAAAGCGACTCCAGTTGCTGGCCAAGGCCGAGTTCCCCTGGGAGTGCAAGATAGGCGGGTCGACTCCGCCGTTGAAGACCAAGGATGGCTGGCTGACCCTTTATCATGGGGTTGGTCCGGATAAATATTATCGCACCGGCGCTCTCCTGCTTGATTTGGACGATCCGACCAAGGTGCTTTGTCGCACGCCCGACTGGCTGATGGAGCCGGACCAGCAATGGGAGACGCAGGGTTTCTACAAGGGCGTCGCGTTCCCCTGCGGTAATGTCATCAAGGGGGACACGCTTTTCGTTTACTACGGAGGCGGGGATGTGGTGTGCGCGGTCGCCACCTGCTCCGTGTCGGAGTTGTTGGCTTACTTGAAGGCCAATCCCGTGGCTGGAAACTCCGAGTTGGCTTCTCAGGCGGTCGCCTGATGAAATCCTCCATGATCAGGCCTGTCATCGTATTCTTGGCGCTCTTTTTTACGGTGGCAGGTCCGCGCGCCGAGGACGCGCCCATGTTTAGCACCGCGGTTGGCACTCAAACCATCGGGGTGCGATACACGTTTACGAGCGACAGCGCCCTCGTCGAGACAGCCAAGGGGATCCAGGAGCTGGGGAGCGACACGCTCAAAATCGCCATCGGGCCCAACTACACGGAGAACTACAAGTTCCCCAAGAACCCCGCGATCAAGAGCGTGCTGGATCTGGTGAAAACCTATCCGGATTACGGTCAGGTCCTCGACATGCCGTTTCGCAACATCATGTTGTGGGTCTATCCCTTCGCCGACCGCATGTCGGGCTTTAATATCGGCGAGATTCCGGTCGAAGAAGCCGACGCCATTTATCGCGAGATGCATGAGTTTGCCGCCCACCTGCTGAAAACCTATTCCGGCAGCGGCAAATCCTTCTTCATCGGAAATTGGGAGGGCGACTGGCACATGCTCAAGTTGAACTACAACTACGAGCTCGACCCCACGCCCGAGACGATCCGCGGGGCAATCCAATGGTTCAACCTGCGCCAGAAGGCCATCGCGGACGCGATCCGCGACGTGCCTCACCGAGACGTGCGGCTCTACTATTACGTCGAGCTCAACCACGTTCGCAAATCGATCGAATCCGGCCGGCCGACCATCGTGAATACGGTGCTGCCGTATATCAAAACCGATTTCGTGTCCTGGTCTAGCTACGACGTTACCACCAAGGCGGCGATGCAAGGTGGCGAGGAGGGCAAAAGGAAGGTTTGGGAGGCCCTCGACTATATCGAGAAGCATCTCCCCCCGTCAGACATCAAGGGGAAGCGCGTGTTTATTGGCGAGTATGGTTTCCACTTGGAGCAGGTCGAAGGCCCCGCCACACAGTCCGAGTATTCGCGCCGCATCATGCGGTGGAGCCTGCAATGGGGATGTCCCTTTGTTTTATATTGGGAGCTTTATTGCAACGAGATCAACGAGGCCGGCAAACATCGGGGCTATTGGTTGATCGACAAGGCGGGCGAAAAACAGCCCGCCTGGCACTTGCACCGAGATTTCTTGGATCAGGCCAACCGCTTCGTGGCCGAGTTCACAACCAAGCACGGCCGTCGTCCCACCCAGCTGGAATATAATCGCGCCGCCGACGCCTGGCTGCAGCCAAAGCCTTGATTTAATATCTATTTTCGCATGTCCACCCCCCATACCCCAGTTGCCCCAGACCCCGCCGCCAAGCTAGGGTGGGCGGAAAAGTTCGGATACGCCGCAGGCGACATGGCCTCGTGCCTGTTCTTCGGCATTTTCATGAACTTCATGGCGATTTTCTATACCGATGTATTCGGTATATCTGCCGCCGCGCTGGGCACCATGTTGCTCATCGTTCGCACGTGGGATTGGATCAATGATCCCATCATGGGCGCGATCGCGGATCGCACCAATACCCGCATGGGCAGGTTTCGCCCGTGGATACTTTGGATGATCGTGCCCTACATGGTGTGCGGGGTCCTTACCTTTTATACGCCCGACGTCGGTCCGACCGCCAAGCTGGTTTACGCCTATGTCACCTACACCATACTGATGATGGTTTATACGGCCATCAACGTGCCCTATGGCGCGCTCATGGGGGTGATGACGGCCAAATCCGAAGAGCGCACCGTGCTGGCGTCGTTCCGTTTTATCGGCGCCAACGCGGGTATTTTTACAGTCACCTTGCTGCTTCCTTATTTGATCGAGGTCATCGGCCGGGGCGACCAGCAGAGGGGATACTTCGGAGGCGTCATGGTTTTGGCGCTCATGGCCGGCGCGCTGTTTTTCTATACATTCAAGAGTAGTCGGGAGCGCATCCAGCCCACGGAGCAAAAGCAGGAGCCTATCGGGCGCGAATTGCGGGAGCTCTTCCGCAACGGGCCGTGGCTGATGATTATCCTCGTCAGCGTCCTCACCGTGATGAGCCAGGCGGTCCGGGCCTGCAGCGTCATGCATTATTTCAAATATGTGGTCGGCCGAGAAGACTGGGGCACCAAGCTGTTGCTCTACAATAGCGTCGCCGCCGTGGTCGCCGTGTTGCTCGCGAAGTGGATCTGCTCGTGGATCGGCGGGAAAAAGCGCGCCTACATCATTCTTAACCTGATCTTCGCCGGCTTGCTGGTCTGGTTTTATTTCATCCCTCGCGAAGATTTCGGCATGATGCTGTTCAATCAGATTCTGATGGCCTTCGTCGCCGCGCCCATGATGCCGCTTTTCTGGGCCATGATCGCCGACACCGCCGACTACGGCGCGGTTAAGTTCGGGCATCGATCCACCGGCATTATCTTTTCGGCGGGCACCGCGTCGCAAAAGATCGGCTGGTCCATCGGTCCCGCCGTCGCGCTTTGGATCATGGGTTATTCGGGCTTCGTCGCCAACGTCGAGCAGTCGGCGCAGACAAACCATACTTTGCTGCTGCTCATGAGCCTCATCCCGGCCGGCTTCGCCGTCGCCACCGCCGTCGCGACGTTCTTCTATAAGATCGACCGCAAGATGGAGCGGGAGCTTGAGCAGTCCCTGCTGGAGATGAACCGCGTCCGCACTGCGGCCGCTTGATCGGCGGCATTGCTAGGCTGCGTCGGATTCACCGGCGCAGCCGGGAGAAAAATCCGGCCGAGGCGGCGGTCGGCTCCACCGGCGCACCTTTCGGTGGATTCACGCCGGTTGCGCTCCGCGTTTTTCTGATGTAGTTCCCTTATCGGTTAATTTGCGCGGCGCCTGCGCCGTCGCGAAATCCGCCCGTTCGCAGCCTACCCCACATGCAGTCCATTTTAGCACGGTCCAAGCGTCGGCGAGTTCTGCTGGCCTTGGGCTGGTATTCCACCGATCTGCACCGCGGCGTGGCCGCCTACGCGCGAAAGGCCGGCTGGGCGCTGAACATCGACATGGAGCGCGGCACGCCCATACCGCGCAACTGGAAGGGCGACGGGGTCATCTGCGTGCTCGGCATGGATCCCGCCATCGACGAGGCCGTGCTGGCTTGGAAACTGCCCACCGTCAGCATCGGCCCCTTCTCCACCAAGGAGATTCCGCAGGTCATGCCCGACAACGAGACGATCGGCAAACTCGCGGGGGAGCACTTTCTCATGCGCGGTTTCCGCAACTTCGCCTACTATGTTCGCTCCGGTGGCCTCGGCGAACGTCTGCGCATGGAG